>JBAVGO010000145.1:0-7908 GCA_049684915.1 Lutisporaceae bacterium
AGTTATAGGTTCTACTAATGTTTACTTCAAAGCCTGGTGCAGGCACACTCATGTCTGTAGCGGTAAATGAGAAGTTACCAGATGCAGGATTTACACCGCTTTCTCCATAGTGAAGCTTTTCCTTTATTGTGGATAATTGATCCATAGTATACCATGTATCAGTTTCTCCACCTTGATCTCCAGCAGGAATAGTAACTACAACAGCACCAGGACCAGAGTACGTGTCTGCTACAGGCTTTACATTGGTGAGTGCTGCGTATGCGTCAACTCTTCCACCTGTAGATATTTTGTCTTGTAAGCTGATGCTGTCTACTACATTATTCTTAATTCTGTCTGAAATCTCTAATATCGTGCTATTTGGCAATTGACTCTTTATCAAAGCTGCTATACCTGTAACAAAGGGTGCTGATACAGATGTGCCACTAAAATAGCCATATGTATTCTCAGGAGTTGTACTTAGTATATTTACACCAGGAGCTGCTACATGTATCAAATTCCCGTATGTAGAAAATGGTGCAAGCACTCCATAGTTGTCTATAGCTGCTACAGCTAGTATATTTGGCAGGTCAAAGGCAGCAGGGTACACTGGTAAGCTGTATATATCCCCTCCACGATTTCCCGCAGCAACTACAAACAGTATACCGCTGTTTTGCATTGCATCCTTTAATGCTAAGTTATTATCTGTGCCTCCGAAGCTACAGTTAATTATCTTAACGTTCATTTGCATTGCATATTCTATAGCTTCTATAGCATCACAGGTATAACCAGTTTGACCGTTGATAAATTTCAGAGGAAGTATCTTAATATTAGGTGCAATACCTATTATACCTTCAGTATCTGATTTTGCTGCAATGATACCAGCTACATAGGTACCATGGAAATCCACCTCGCTGGAGTCATATACTGTTTGGTCAGCGTTGGCAAAATCCCAACCATTTACGTCGTCTATATATCCATTGTTGTCATCATCTATATTGTTGCCAGGTATTTCTTGAGTGTTGGAAAAGATGTTGCTTTCTAATTCATTGTGATTTATGTCTATTCCTGTATCAAGGACACCAACCACAACATTTGTGGAGCCCATAGTTATGTCCCATGCATTTACTGCATTTGTGTCAACACCTGGTCTACTTGGCATACCTTCAATTTCTTGACCAATATTTAAAAGCGCCCACTGCTCACCAAATCTCTTGTCGGTTGGTGTAGTGTTCATAGCCAGCTTATAGTTTGGCTGTGCATATAGAATGTTCGGGTCTTTTTGTAACGCTTCTACTATATCCTCAAGCTTTTGTCCTGCATCAACTTCAAGCAGTTCAATTTTACTTTTAGGAAAATTCTTTTTTGTATCTAATTTGGCTAGCTTTAGTGACTCTTTAAGATTTTTCTTGGTTTCATTTTTCTTTGTATCATCCTTGTACTTAACAATTATTTCTGTGTCTGCTCTGTCTTCATATTTCGTAACAGTATCTGTATCCTTTTTGATAGCTGTTTTTACTGGTTCCTCTGTTGTAGTCGCAAACACAATATTCATATTTGGCAGACTTGACAGCATCAAAGCTACTATCAATACAAAGGATAAATACCTTTTTAGTCTCTTCATGTTTAATCCTCCATCTATTGAATGCTATATGTAATTTGTGATTCGCCATCTATTTTACCTTTGAACTTGATACTGTTTACAAGTCCTGTCCATGCTTGTCCTGTAGAATCGCCAAGCTTTTTAAATACTATTGTGCCTTGTGTGAACTGTACTATTTGTATATCAGTCCCTATTAAATTGCCTGTATTTAAGTCAATCCTAGATGTTAAAGCACATAAATCAAGCATTTCAAGCTCGTCTGGATTGTATGTTATTGTATATGTATAGTTTGTTGGATCGACTATCTCGTTTGCTGTAAACATTAAGTTAAATACTTGTCCATTTGATACACTAAGTGTATATGTATTAACCGAGCTTTTTGTATTTGTAGTTATAACTTCACTCCAAGGGCTCTGTGCTACACTGCTGTTTGCTCTTACTCTGTATGTATGAGTACTATCTGGAGTCAGGTTATTGTGTAGGTATTTGGTATTTAATCCTGCATTGATTAATACGCCATCCACTTCTATTTCATACTCAATCGCATTATCAACGCCATCCCATGTAACTAATATTGATGACATAGTTGATGATACTGCAATATTTGTTGGGGTCAAAGGTGTATCAGGCAATGTAAATGCAATAGCCGTATTGCTCCAGCTTCCTGGTACTGTATTTTTTATTGCTCTAACTCTATAACTATGCTGAGTACCAGCTGTGAGTCCACTATGAATATATGTTGCAGCTGTAACGTTTTCTACTGTAGTACCGTCTATTTCAACTTCATAGGAGTCTACCTCAGGTACTGGCTTCCATACAAGTTGTATAGAGCTTGTCATTGATTTAACAATTATTCCTGTTGGTGCATCTAATGCATTTGATAAGGTTGCTTCATTTATTATTGAGCTCCAGTTACTTGTACCGCTAGCATTCTTTGCCCTTATCCTATAGCTATGCTGAGTATTTGAAGCTAGCCCCTCATGTATGTAAGAGTTTGTTGTTATTCCTTCTATTAGCTGTCCATCTATATCCAGCTCGTAGCTTTCTGCTCCAGCTAAAGTATCCCAAGTTAAGCTAATTGAAGTCTCTGTTGCTGCTGATATGATATTTGAGGGTGTTGGCAAAGCAAAGGTAGTAACTGCTATTGGTTCGCTCCAGTCACTTACTTTGTCAGTACCTTTTGCTCTCAATCTGTATGTATATTGTGTATTTGTAGTTAGGGAATTAAATATACATGCTGTGTCTGTACCATTATCCAGTACAATTCCGTCAACCTCAACGTCATAGCCTGTTGCATCTACTACAGGGCTCCATGACATTGTAACTGTCGTATCTGTAGCTTCTGTCTTTATGTTCTTTGGCGTTCCAAATTCTTCTATTGGTATTGTTGCTGTAACTGCTACGCTCCAGTCACTTAAGCTACCTGATTGGTTTGTTCTTACTCTGTAGCTATGACTGCTTCCTGCTAATAATCCTGTATGTACAAAGCTGTTGCTTGTACTATTATCCTTGATGTTTCCGTCCACTTCTATTTCATAGGTAGCTCCAGGTATTGCATCCCATGCTACTGTTATCTGTCCGCTTCCTGGTGTTGCTGATATGTTGCTTGGCACTATAGGTGTGTCTGTAAGTGTTGATACTAATATCTCATTACTCCAGTCACTTTTTCCTCCTGAGTTTATGCTTCTGACTCTGTATCCGTGCATTGTTCCTGATAGTAGTCCTGTATGCACATAGTTTGTACTGGAGCTATTGTTTATAACTATTCCATCAACCTCTATGTCATAGGCTGTAGCTTCTAGTATTGGCTGCCATGTCACTATTACTGATGTGTTGGTCGCCGCCGCATCTATGTTAAACGGAGTGAGTGGTGTATCTTGTTGAGTGTATTTCGATATTTCTTCACTCCAAGCACCTGTTCCGCCTTCATTCTTCGCTCTCACTCTGTAGGTGTGCTGTGTATATGGAGTTAAGCCCATATGATTGTATGAGGTATATGTCCCATTGTCTATAATAGTTCCATCTACTTCTATATCATAGCCTGTACTGCTTGCTACAGGATCCCAAACCACAGATATACTGCTGCTGGTTGCTACAGCAGTAGTATTTACTGGTGCACTAGGTGGTTGTACTAGGGTTGTCCCACTTATAGGGGCACTCCATGCTGTCTCTATGCCTTCATCATTCTTTGCTTTAGCTGTGAATGTATAGGTGGTGCTAGGGCTAAGTCCTGTGACTGTTATATTCTTATTAAGTAAGGTTATCCATACTGGGGAGGTTGTGAGCGTACCTTCTGGGGTAATGTATTGTGCTCCGTCGTTTACACTTATTTGGTATTGGGTGTTAGTTGAGTTGTTATCTAAAGTATTTATGTTACAACTATATGGGGTTATGTTATTAATATTTAAACTGGGTGACGCCGCTTTTGTATATACACTACTTGTAGTAGTAGCAATGTTTCCTACAGCATCCTTTGCTTCAAATGTTACATTATATTGTGTGTTTGGTATTAAACCATCTTGTGTATATGAAGTATTTGTAATCCATGCTGTTGGTTCATTTGTACCTATTGTATATCTATATGGATATTCATCCAATCCTGCCATGCTATCATTAGCAACTCCTGCTATTGTAATATCAGTTATAGTTGAAGTTGTAGTAAGTGTAATTATATCTGGTGCAGATTTATCTATTCTGATATTAATTGATGTTTGAACTGGCGAGTTTATACTGTCAGATACCTCGAATTTTATAGTATGATTACCTTCTGTTAGTTCTCCAACATTAAATGGATTAAATACAACAGTTTTTTCTGTTGCGGTATCTGAAACCGTAATTGTATCTCGTGCAATTGTTTCTGAATCTATATAATACTTACATGTTAGAGTGTCATTATCTGTATCAGTAACATTAATTGAAGAAATGTAAGATGAGTCATCTTGTGAAAATATTTCATTTTGTATAGGTTGTATTACTGACATACTTGGAGAAATATTCTGATTTATGTATACCTTATACAACGTATTCCCATATAAATATATAACAGCATCTTGTGCACTGCTTATTACCATACTATATTTTGAGGATGAGCAAGCAACTTGAAAATCAGTTTTCGCCCCCAAAGTTTCATCAGCTTTTAAAATCTGTAAACCTGTTTGTCCTACTAATATAATACTATTATCATTCAAAATGAAACATTTGGTAATTGGCTGCCCTGCATAGCCCCATGTGCCACTGCTTGTAGTCCCCCCAATAGAACTTTTATCTATAATCCATGTACCATTACCACTAGCATCTTTTCCTACAGATATAAATGTACCATCTGCTCTTTTTAAAACTTGATAAGTAGTTGCAGGCATAGTAATTGACGGTCCAGTAGACACAAAGCTATTTGTTGTAACATCATAAATTGATGGGTTTCCATAGGGTAAACCAGACCCCCATACTAGTGCTTGAGTATTAGATATTTTTACTGCCCTTGTAATATTTCCTTCTGTTGAACTATACATTTTTAATGGAGTTGACTCTAACCCCTTCATTACAGCGGGATACCAATTACCCAGTGAAGTATTTTCTAATATCCCAAACCCAACTACAGTTCCATTTAACTCCATAGTTTCAACGTATGGCTCATAAATCATAGTTGAGGTACTTGTCCATGATTTATCAGCTCCAGCGATAGTATTTGCAATAAAAACTTTTCCTTGTAAAATGCTCATTTTCCCATTGAGTAAAACATTACTTGTACTATATGATGATATTCCATATATATATACGCCGTATGATGTAGTTGCTGTAGATGATTGAGATACTTTAGATGATTCTTTTATATAAGTAAGAGCTAGAGTTGTTTCGTTTATATTAGCTGTAGAAAAATAGTCGTAATAATATGTTTCTGTCAAATTATAATACTGCTGCTTAGTAGCTAAATAAAGTTTTCCATCATTAGCTCTTACAAGTCCAAATGGACTAAATGAATAATTGGTTGTAGAAGGTGGCTGAGGTAAATATATACTAGCGGATATACTAGGTGGTGTATCAGCATAAGTTGGTATACCAAACGATATTTTATTTCTATTTGCATGTTCTCCCCCAGTATCACTCACATTGATTTGTATACATATGTTTGAAAGAAAAATGAATACTATTAGAAGCGAAAAGGTTTTTATTAGTTTATTATTTTTTATCATAATTCTCCTCCTATTTTTAACCGTTTTATTTAATCTTGTATTGGTTTGTAAATCCGTTCCACACTTGTCCAGTGGAACTACCTAGTTTTTTAAATTCTATCGTACTTTTTGTAAATCGAACTACTCACATATCCCCTCCTACTATTTCCGTCAACTCACCCCCTTATTAATGTTAACCATAGTTACCTAAACATAACTATCTGCTAATTTTTGCATACTTTTTACTACTAACTTTTTCCAAACAACTCATATTATAATACAATTGTATAAATTTTCATATGTAAAATTCAATTATACAAATTTCTGTAACTCCCCATTAACAAAAAACAAAAAGCACCGATTTCAACAATCAGTGCTTTATTCCTTATTAGCACATGCCTCCGAAAGAAGTGGAGAATACATCATTACTGCATGATTCTCGCTTAAATATTCATCCATTAGCATATTTCCATTCTCATCAAAGATTCGTCTATATATCTCGTTATTTCTGATATACCCTCCCCAAAACTCATGGGTAATCCAATGCTTTTTCTCATAGACCTCATATCTAAATCTACTTGGTTCTAAAGCTCTCCATTCACCATTTAAGTAATCATTGTCTAAATATAACCTAAGCTGATATGTACTATCGGTATCATTGTAAATTTGCAAATCCCTGTAATTATATACACAGGTTGCTCCGCTTCCAAAGGGTTGTGTTCGACCTACATCAGGAAATACATCATAGCTGTGTCTATAGCGTTCAACTATTTTAAGGGTTGTATGCAGTGTCATCCAATAAATTAGATTAGAAAGCTGACAAAGTCCTCCGCCAACTCCTGCCTTAAAGCCTCCATAATATAGTATCATGCCATCCTTGTAGCCCTTTCGTTTTGATGGTTTACCTATAAGTCTCCAATAAGAAAAGGTTTCACCAGGTCTTATAATTATTCCGTCTAGCTGCTTCACAGCGATTTTAAGATTTTCCACCTTATTGTGCTGTAACCACATGTCTACAGCCTTAAGCTTTCTAATCAAAGGAGTTTTATGAGTAAAAGTAATATTAGGAAGCAAATCTATACTTCTATATTTCGCAAAAGTAGTTCTTCCAAAATACCAGTAAAAGTATCTTCTGACTGTAAAATATGTTTTCCCCAGAAGCAGTCTAAGCCTTCCTCTTGGTTTAGGTCTCAGATTATTCATTTAATTACACCTCAATACAAAGAAATATCATATATATTTTAACATAATTAAAAATATATATCTGAAAACTCTACCGCAATACTTTGTATAAGTCTGGTATCTATTAACTCCTTTAAAGTCTCAACACTTTGTTCTTCACCAATCATCATATTGGGAAGCTCTACAAAAAAGCTGCTTCCTATTCCTACTTGGCTTTCAAAAGAAATACACCCGCCTATAGCATTTACCATAAGCTTTACTAAATACAAGCCTATGCCTGAGCCCTCTGCTTGACGGGTATAGCTGCTGTCAACCTGACCAAATCTCTCAAATATCAATTCACGCTTTTCGTCTGGAATTCCTATGCCTTCATCCTTCACCAAAACTATGACCTTCTCTGACTTACTTGTAATCTCTACTGTTATGCTTTTATCCTTCGGAGTAAACTTAATTGCGTTAGACAAGAGATTTAAAAGAATCCGCTCGTATTTCTCCTCATCAAGAGCAATTACTTTTTCTTTTTGATCAGCTTTAAAATATATATTTACACCCTTTTGTTGAGCATATACTCTTACTGACTCCATAATAGTATTGGTTATAAAAATAATATCAAGATCTTTCATATTCACCTTTATATGTCCAGCTTGTACACAGGTTATGTCCAATAAATTGTTAACCAATCGCACTTGTCTGTATGTGTTTTGTTTGATTTTATCTAAATAGGTTTTTATCTTGTCTGCGATCTGGTCATTATATAAAAGTTCCATTACCTGTAAGGCAGAATTTATTACTGTTAAGGGTGTTTTAAACTCATGAGAAATTAATGAAAGAAATTCATCCTTCATCTCTATAACCTTCTCTAAATTTTCTTTTTCCTTTTTCTCTGATTGTAAAAGTGCCTGCTGCTGTGCTTTAATAGTTTCGTTTCGCTTCATATATTCTGTTAAATATCTAATAGATACTATTCCTAACAAATAA
>JBAVGO010000146.1:0-3080 GCA_049684915.1 Lutisporaceae bacterium
GAATTTATATATTATTGAGGGGTTGGACAAGACTGGTAAGACAACCTATACTAAGAGCAAGTTTAGTGGCTATAACAAGATAAGACTTCCGGGCGGCTTTGATTATACTCAGGATATGAGAAAAAATTTCATGGAGGGAAACATTCCCGAGGAAGAAATGATACATATTATATATGGCGAGCACATGGCGGCATTGAACCATTTATACATGAACGACACAGAATGTTATGTACTAGATAGAAGCTATATATCCTTCCTGGTTTATCAGAAGGAGCCTCTAAAGAAGTATGGCTACTATGATACATATAAGAAGCTCCTTGAGGAAATGTTTATAAAGCTTACAGAGAGATACGAGATAAAGATTTTGTACTTTTCAAAGCGTTTGGTGCAGCGTAAAGATGATTGGCTGGAATATATGGATGCTGATGAATTGAAAAACAGCTTTGATGAGCTGCTGGAGCAAGAAGTATATAGGAGTTATGTTGAGCATATTGATGTAGAATTTAATAAGTAAATTTTTATATAAAAACCTGCCTTGATTATTTAAATCAAGGCAGGTTTTTGTTGTTACTTCCTATTGCTATTATTTAACTCGACTACCTTCAAAATAACCTCTACAGCCTTGATCATTGAAGGAATAGGGATATACTCTAGCTTACCGTGGAAGTTGTGTCCTCCGGTAAAAATGTTAGGAGTAGGAAGACCCATATAAGTCAATCTAGCACCGTCTGTACCACCTCTTATAGCCCTTTGCTTTGGAGTTACACCAACAGCTTCCATAGCACGCTTTGCCATGTCAACAATATACATAACAGGCTCAATATGCTCTCTCATGTTGAAATATTGATCCGCAAGCTCCATAACTACAGTGTCTTTACCATATTTGGCATTTAGGAAGTCTACCACATCTTTAATCAGCTTTTTCTTGTCTGCAAACTTAGCCTTGTCATGATCTCTAAGTATCATATATAAGTATGTTTGCTCAACTTTACCTCTGATTTCATCTACATGGAAGAAACCTTCATATTGTTCTGTGTACTCTGGCTTTTGACCCATAGGAAGCATATTCATAAGCTCTGATGTAATTGTAATTGAGTTTATCAGCTTATTTTTTGCAGTTCCTGTATGTATGCTTTTGCCATATATATTGATTTTAGCATGAGCCGCATTGAAATTTTCCATTTCAATCTCACCTATTTCGCCGCCATCAATTGTATAAGCATAGTCCGCATTAAACTTCTTAACATCAAAGTGGTCTGCACCTTCGCCAATTTCTTCATCAGGCGTAATTGCTATCCTAATAGCTCCGTGTTTTATTTGAGGATTTTTTACTAGATATTCAACTGCTGTAAAAATCTCCGCTATTCCTGCTTTGTTGTCAGCTCCTAGTAGAGTGGTACCATCTGTTGTGATAATGTCTTGACCCTTATAATTCTTAAGAACTGGATATTCCTTAGGGGATATTACAAGACCATTTTTTAAAACGATATCTTCGCCATCATAGTTTTTTACTATTTGAGCATTTACATCCTTGCCGGATGCATCTCTGGCTGTATCCATGTGTGCAATCAAGCCAAGCGTTGGAACTGATGTATCTATATTGGAAGGAAGAGAAGCCATTAAATAGCCATTCTTATCTAGTGATACATCCTGCATTCCTATTTCTTCAAGCTCCTTTTTAAGAGTTTCTGCCAATACTAGCTGCCCAGGAGTGCTTGGGGTAGTCTTGGTATCCATATTGGACTGAGTATCATATTTTACATACTTTAAGAATCTTTCAACTACTTTTTCCAAAATGTAATCATCCTTTCGTAAATACTAAAGTATTTTACCTACAAATATAATTATTACAAATTAAGCTAATTATTACAAGAATAATATGAAAGTATTTTCAAAGTATATAATTTTTATCTGCGAATAAATTTATTATATATATAGTTTTTGGAGGTGTAACGTGAAGCTATTTATAATAAATCGTAAGCTTATGTCGAGAGCACTTATGATGGTTCTACTTCTAGGAATATCTGTAGCATATACTGCAGGGACAGAGAGCGGGTTTTTGAGCGTTTTTATGAACAACAAAAGAAAACTGCCTATATATTGTGTAGATACTTCTGAGAAGAGAATAGCGATATCTTTTGATGCGGCATGGGGAGCTGATTATACAGAAGGTTTGCTTAAAACCCTAAAGGAACACAATGTCAAAACTACTTTCTTTCTTGTTGGCTTCTGGGTGGATAAGTATCCAGAAATGGTTAAACGGATAAGTGATGAGGGACACGAAATAGGTAATCACTCTG
Organism: Lutisporaceae bacterium; assembly: GCA_049684915.1. GTDB lineage: Bacteria > Bacillota > Clostridia > Lutisporales > Lutisporaceae > GWB2-37-7. The sequence goes on from JBAVGO010000146.1 coordinate 2,301, forward strand.
CTAAGCATCCTAAGATGTCAACACTATCTAAAGAACAGATTATTAAGGAGCTTAATTCTACCTCTGATAAGATAGAAGCTATTATAGGTAAACCCACAGTATTACTCAGACCACCGTTTGGAGACTACAATGATAGGCTGATAGAAACCTCCCAAGAGTTGGGCTATCAAGTAATACAGTGGGACGTTGATTCACTGGATTACAAGGATTATGGTACACAATCTATAGTAGATAGAGTGATGAAAAAGGTTTCAGATGGATCTATTGTATTATTTCACAACAATGCTACCTACACAAATGAAGCTTTGCCAATAATATTAGATAAACTTCAGGAGCAGGGGTATAAGATAGTACCTATTTCAGAGCTTATTTATAAAGAAAATTATTATATAGATCATACGGGCAGACAAAAGCCTTTGGAGTAGTGAAAACTTTGGGACAATTAACCTGCTTCAGTAATATTATATACTGAGGAGGTGGCATTATGGATAAGGAATTAAAAAAGTCGATTAAAAAGCTCTTGTGGCTGGATACCATGTTTATATCTAAGGATTCCTTATGGAATATATTAGACGAAATAGAAGATGAATTGGAGGATATCTTTAAACAAGGCGAAAAGAATGATACAAGCCTTGAGAATTTCTTCAAACTAAAAAATAAATAGATGATATATATAGCTGTGATTATACATAAAAAATAATTATCAGCTAATTATATATCTTAGACCAATATATATCGCACTAAACAGTATACATTTATAAAATAGTGCGATATGTTTTC
>JBAVGO010000147.1:0-5799 GCA_049684915.1 Lutisporaceae bacterium
GACCTATAGTGAATTCTTAGAAGAAGTGAAAGAAAATACACTAACAGCTTATGAAAATCAGGAATACCAATTTGAAGAGCTGGTAGATAAGATCAATGTAAGAAGGGATCTCAGTCGAAATCCCATCTTTGATGTCATGTTTGCTATGCAGAATACAAGCACAGAAAGCAGGGCTATAGAAGACTTAGAAATAAGCTACTATGATGCAGGAAACAAAATATCCAAATTTGATATGTCATTAAATGCGGAAGAAGCTGGAGATAGAATATTGCTGAGTCTGGAATACTGCACAAAGCTCTTTAAAAAAGAAACGGTAGAAAGACTATCAAAGCATTATATCAATATATTGAAAGCTATTACAAAGAATCAAGAGATAACACTGGGAGAAATAGAGCTTATAAGCCGACAGGAGAAAGAACAGATACTGGAAGTATTCAACAATACAAAAGCAGACTATCCAAGGGATAAAACTATTCACGAGCTGTTTGAAGCACAAGTAGAAAAGACACCAGATAAAGTGGCGGTAATATATGAAGATAAACAATTAAGCTATAGAGAACTAAATGAAAGAGCCAACCAGCTGGCAGTTATCTTACAGCAAAAGGGGATAGTCCCAGATGCAATGGTAGGCATTATGGCAGAGCGTTCTATAGAAATGGTCATTGGCATTATGGCAATATTAAAGGTGGGGGGTGCCTATGTGCCTATAGATCCTGAATACCCTGAAGACAGGATAGCCTACATATTGGCAGACAGTGACGCAAGTATACTGCTTACACAAAGGGCTTTGAAGGATAAAGTGCAATTTGATGGTGATATTATTGAATTAGAAGATGAATGCCTGTTTAGTGTCAATAAAGAAAACCTTAAGCCCATTGCAACATCAAAGAATCTGGCTTATGTGCTTTATACCTCTGGCACCACAGGCAAGCCAAAGGGCGTTATGATAGAGCATAAGAGCGTTGTCAATATAACTTATGCTTGGAAAAAGGATTATAAGCTGAATACCTTTGATGTCAGATTATTGCAGCTTGCGAGCTTTTCCTTCGATGTTTCCATGGGAGATATGTCACGGGCGTTGTTAAACGGTGGGATGATGGTCATATGCCCAAGCCATAGCAAACTAGATTTTAAACAACTGTATCAGTTGATAAGCAAATATCAAATCAGCATATTGGAGCTGACACCGACATATGCAATACAATTTATGGAATATATCCATACAAACCGCTATGAGGTAACTCACATAAAGCTTTTGATACTAGGTTCGGATAGTTGTCCTATGGAAGAGTTTATCAAGCTGAAGAAGCAATACGGACACAGTATGCGAATTATCAACAGCTACGGTTTGACAGAGGTTACTATAGATTCCAGCTTTTATGAAGATAGCAGCTTGGAAAATCAGATGATTGGCAATGCACCTATCGGAAAGCCAATGCAAAACACTATGTTTTATGTTCTTGACAAGGGAGGCAATTTGTTGCCTGCTGGTATTGCAGGAGAATTATGCATAGGGGGAGATGGATTATCCAGAGGCTATTTGAACAAACCTGAGCTGACAGCAGAAAAGTTTGTAGGCAACCCATTTGAACATGGAAAAAGGATGTACCGTACAGGGGACTTAGCAAGGTGGCTACCTGATGGCAATGTGGCATTTTTGGGTAGAATAGATTACCAAGTAAAAGTCAGAGGCTATAGAATAGAACTGGGAGAAATTGAAAGCGGATTATTGAACTATGATGCTGTCAAGGAAGCAGTAGTTATTGCAAGGGAGAATAATGGCAGTAACTATCTTTGTGCATATATAGTAGGGGATAAAGAATTGACGGTGACAGAGCTGAGGGAACACTTGAGTCAAGCACTGCCTGATTATATGCTGCCCTCCTACTTTGTGCAGCTTCAGAAGCTGCCCCTGACAGTCAATGGCAAAATAGACAAAAAAGCATTACCAGAACCAGATGGCAGCATGACAAGTGGAATCACTTATGAAGCACCAACTGATGCAATAGAAGAAAAGCTAGTATCTATCTGGCAGGAGATATTGAAGATAGACAAGATAGGAATCAGGGACAATTTCTTTGAGCTAGGAGGTCACTCTCTAAAGGCAACTAGCATGATGGCAAAGATAAATAAAGAGCTTGAAGTAGAAATTCCGTTAAAGGAAATATTCCAGGGTCCCACTATTAAGGAATTGGGAAATAAGATAAAAGAAAAGGAAAAGATAGCCTTTATAAAAATAGAGCCAGTAGAAGAAAAAGAATATTATGAATTATCCTCAGCCCAAAAGAGAATGTATACCCTACAGCAGATCGAGGTTAACAGTACCAGTTACAATATGCCGGGGATGCTGGAAATAGAAGGGGAACTGAACCTAGAGAGAGTGGAAGAAGCCTTTAGGAGCTTGATTAGTAGACACGAAGCATTGAGGACCAGTTTCAAGCTGATAGAAACAGGACCAGTGCAATACATACACAAGGAAGCTGCTTTTGAAATGGAATACAGAGATATAAGGAATGATAATTATTTAACAGCACAAATAAACGAAATTCTCCAGATATTTATAAAACCATTTGACCTAAGCAGAGCACCGTTACTCCGAGTGGAGCTTATCAGGCTTTTGCCAGAAAATCAATCGGATTGGCATAAGCATATTTTATTATTTGACATGCACCATATCATTTCCGATGGTACTTCTATGGGGATATTAGTGAAGGAGTTCGGTAAGGTTTATAACGGAGAAGCTTTGAAGCCACTAAGAATACAATACAAAGACTATTGTGCTTGGCAAGAGCTTGCCTCCCAGAGCGGACACTATGCAAGTGAAAAGGAAAGAGAGCAGGAACAGTATTGGATAGAGAAATACAGAGGACAAATACCCGTATTGAACTTGCCCACAGATTATCCAAGACCAAATATACAAAGCTTTGAGGGAGCCAGGTTAAGCTTCCAGCTTGATAAAGAATTGACCGGAAAGTTAAGAAAAACAGCAAAACAAACAGGCAGTACCCTATACATGGTACTATTGGCTGGTTTAAATATATTATTATCTAAATATAGCGGGCAGGAGGATATTGTGGTGGGAAGCCCTATAGCAGGGCGACCTCATACAGATTTAGAAAATATTCTCGGAGTGTTTGTCAATATGCTTGCAATGAGAAATTATCCAGAAGGAAATAAGACCATTAGAGAGTTTTTACAGGAAGTCAAAGAAAATGCATTAAAAGCCTATGAAAACGAGAATTACCAGTTTGACGAGCTGGTGGACAAGCTAAATGTGCCAAGGGATTTAAGTAGGAATCCACTATTTGATGTAATGTTTGTGCTACAGAATGAGGAGATAGGAGAGATTACATTAGAAGGTATAACCATAAGAACATATCCTGTGGAGTATAAAACATCCAAAGTTGATATCTCCTTCACTGCATCAGAGGATAGAGACAAAATAGATATCGACTTAGAGTATTGCACAAAGCTGTATAAAAAAGAGACAGCAGAAAATATTGCATATTCTTATAAAGCGATACTAAGTAAGATAACTGAGAACATTGATGTTTTATTATCTGAAATAGAACTTGAAAGCAGTCTGAAAAAAGCAAAGGCATCACAGGAAGATGAAACTGATTTTAATTTTTAGATGGAGGTATTTAACACATATGAGTAAGAAACTGCAAAAGCATATGATAGCTGCCAGTAGTCAATATCATTTAGAAAAAGAATATTGGGTAAACAAGCTCTCTTATGTAGAACCCTGTGAATTTCCCTATGATCGGGTAAACAAAAATATACCAGAGATAGCTTTAGACTATATTGAATTTGATTACCCTGAGCAGACGAGCTTAAAATTAGATAATATAAGCAATGCTTCTTATAAAAATATGCTTTATATATTATTAGCAAGTGTTGCAGTCTTACTACATAAATATACGGGCAAGACGGATTTAATAACTGCAACTCCAATATATAAGCAGGAGAATGATAATGAAAGTGAATTTATCAACACTATTTTACCATTAAGAAGTAGCTTTGATAAAAATATATCCTTTAAAGAATTATTGATTAATATAAAAAATACGGTATCAGAGGCAGTTAAGTATCAAAACTATCCTATAGAAGTTTTGGCAAACGAACTGAACGTAAGTAGTGATTTGTATTTTCAGACTGTTGTAATGCTTGAAAACTTACAAGATATGCAGTATATACAAGATTTAAACACAAATATGGTTTTTGTATTTAACAAAACAGTCAATAATTTGAAGTGTAAGCTATACTACAATACCTTATTATATAAGGAAAATACAGTGGTGCAAATTGCAGAGCATATGACTAATCTGTTAGATACAATACTTACAGATATTGATATAAAAATCTGTGACATCAATATTCTCACAGAAAAAGAACAGCAAAGGCTACTAGTAGAATTCAACAATACAAAAGCAGACTATCCAAGGGATAAGACTATCCATGAACTGTTTGATGCACAAGTACAGAAGACGCCAGATAAGGTGGCGGTAGTATGCGAAGAAAAGCAGTTAACCTATAGGGAGCTGAACGAAAGAGCCAATCAGCTGGCGCACTTGCTAAGAGAAAAGGGTATAACTAGAGACAGTATTGTAGGTCTTTGGACAGAACGTTCATTGGAGATGATAATAGGTATTCTAGGTATTTTAAAAGCAGGAGGCGCCTATTTGCCCATAGATACTAATTATCCGCAAGACAGAATAGAATACATATTGGAAGACAGCGGTGCCAAGCTGCTGCTTACACAGAGCTTACTATCAAAAAAGGCAGTATTCAGACAAGAAATAATCTTACTTGATGATGAAAGTCTATATGAAGGGGCTGTAAAAAACCCAGAAAAGATAAATCAACCTAATGATTTGGCATATATCATCTATACGTCTGGTAGTACTGGTAAACCTAAGGGCGTTATGATAGAACATCATGCATTGATAAATAGAATTAACTGGATGCAGAAGAAGTATCCTATTTCTGAGCAGGATGTAGTATTACAGAAAACAGCATATACCTTCGATGTATCTGTATGGGAGCTGTTATGGTGGTCACAAGTAGGTGCAACCTTATGCCTGCTAGTTCCAGGCGGAGAAAAAGATCCACGCCAAATTGCACAAGCAATAGAAAAAAATAGAGTAACAGTTATGCATTTTGTACCTTCAATGTTGAATATATTTATGGAGTATCTGCAAATAAATGATGTAGAAGGATTATCGAGTATAAGACAAGTTTTTGCAAGTGGAGAAGCATTGATGCCATATCAAGTTGAAAAATTCAATGCTATTCTTAGCAATCGTTATGGTACAGCACTTGCCAATTTATATGGACCTACTGAGGCTGCAATAGATGTATCTTATTTTGACTGTATAGGTAAAGGACAGTTGGAAAGAGTACCTATTGGAAAGCCTATTGATAATATAAGCTTATATATCCTTGATGAAAGCAAAAACGTACAGCCTATAGGTGTATCGGGAGAACTATACATAGCAGGGGTTGGTCTGGCTCGTGGTTATTTAAATAATACCACGCTAACAGCAGAGAAATTTGTAGACAACCCTTTTGAAACGGGAACAAAAATGTACCGTACAGGTGATTTAGCAAGGTGGCTGTCCGATGGTAATATAGAATTCCTAGGTAGAATAGACCATCAGGTAAAGACTAGAGGCTACAGGATAGAGCTGGGAGAAATAGAAACCCAACTGTTAAGCTATCAAGGAGTTAAAGAAGTAATTGCAACTGCAAAGGAAGATAACAGTGGAAGCAAATACTTATGTGCATACCTTGTAG
>JBAVGO010000148.1:0-15803 GCA_049684915.1 Lutisporaceae bacterium
TCCTTTAAATGTAGCTTTGATTGCACCATATGTTTTTGATGCTTCAGTAAAGCAGATATTTGCAAGCTTATTAAGAGGTAATTGCCTGTATATTGTTCCAGAAGAATATAGAAATATAGGAGAAAAGCTAACAGAATACTACATTGAAAATTCTATAGATATTTCAGATGGAACACCGTCGCATTTTAAATTAATATTGGGCGATAACATAGAAAAAATAAAAGATATTCCAGTAAAGCATTTTATAATTGGTGGAGAAGCATTACCTGTTAATGTAGTTCAAGAATTTTTAGCATTTTTCAAAGACAAAAAACCTAATATAACTAATATATATGGACCAACTGAATGCTGCGTTGACTCGACCGCTTTTTTAGTTGACAGTAATCAGCTTGATACATTAAATACTATTCCTATCGGTCGTCCTTTAGTAAACTACAACATATATGTATTGGATAAGTATAATAAACTTCAACCAATAGGAGTAGCAGGAGAATTATGCATAGCAGGAGCTGGACTGGCAAGAGGATATCTAAATAAACCAGAGATGACCGAAGAAAAATTCGTTGCGAATCCATTTGAGCCAGGAAAGAAGATGTATAAGACAGGAGACCTTGTTAAATGGCTACCTGATGGTGATATAGAATTTTTAGGTCGTATAGATCATCAAGTAAAAATCAGAGGTTACCGTATTGAAATAGGTGAGATTGAGTCCGTTATTAAGAGTCATTCGACCGTTCAAGACTCAATAGTAATAGTTCACACAGATAATACAGGCGATAAAGCATTAGTAGCATACATAGTTCCAAAGACAAGCAGTGATGAGAAATATAGCGAAGCAAGCTTAAAAGAACATTTAAAGAAACAACTTCCCAAATACATGGTTCCTACTATATTTGTACAGCTTGAAAGTATGCCATTAAATACTAATGGTAAAATTGACCGTTTTGCACTCCCAAAACCTGATATGCAGCAAAGGGGTTCAGATGAAAGCTTTGTAGAACCAAGGAACAAAGAAGAAATAGAAATGGCTAAGATATGGGCTAAAACGCTTGGAATAGACAAAATTGGAATTGATGATGATTTCTTTGACTTAGGTGGAGATTCCTTTAAGGCAATTAAGCTAGCAAGAAGCATCAGTAGCAGCTTAGGAGTAATGGAGTTGTTTAAGAACCCAACGATACGTGAGCTAGTAGCATATTTATCAAAAGATGTTACAGGTGAGAGGACTATACTGAACGAACTTACAAAACCTATTGCTGAAAAGGATAAGGCTGTATCACTAATTTGCTTTCCTTTCGGAGGAGGCAGTGCGATATCTTATCAGCCATTAGCCAATGCTCTACCGAAGAATTATTCGCTTTATTCCGTTGAGCTTCCTGGACATGACTACAGCCGACCTGATGAAGAACTAGCATCAATTGAGGATTGTGCAGAACGTTGTTTGAAAGAAATAATAGAAAATGTTAAGGGACCTATAGTTATTTATGGACATTGTTTAGGTGCTACTATGGCAGCATTTCTTGCTTACAAGCTGGAGGAGGCTGGCATTCAAGTTGACGGAGTTTTTGTGGCGGCTATGTTCCCAGCACCACGTATTACTAATACGTTTTTCAAGATTTGGGATAAGATATTCCCTAACAAATCGACAGATAAGGGTAACAGAGACATGATGAAAACTCTTGGAGGCTTGAACAGTGACATTAACCCTGAGGAAACAGAATTTATTCTTAGGAATTTGATGCATGATTCAACGGAATGTATAAGGTGGTATACAGAAGTTTACAATGATAAGGAAAAGGGAAAATTTAAGCCACCAATAACATGCGTAGTTGGAGAAGGCGATAGAGTTACAGAATTCTATCAAGAAAGATATAAGGAATGGGAACACTTTAGTGATAATGTAGATTTAAAAACAATTAAAGATGCAGGACACTTTTTCTTCAAAAATCAGGCAGTGGAATTAGCTGAGCTTATTAAAGAAAAAATTGAATTATGGCAAGGACGTTCTTCAACCAAACCCGAAGCTAAGAAAATAGAAGAAGCCCAAGAAGATAAGGTAAAATTAAAAACACTTACGGGAAAGCAAGTAGTTCCAAGTATGAGTTTATTTATGATGGTTGCTATTGTACAAATAATATCTGAAATTGGTACAATATTATCTACTTTTGGATCAGGTATATGGGTCTATCAGCAAACCAATGCACTATCACAGTTTGCTATGATGCTGCTTTTTAGAATAGTTCCTACTATTTTGATCTTACCAATTTCAGGTGCCATTGTTGACAGGTTTGATAGACGTTTAATTTTAATTGCCGCTGATATACTTTCAGCTATATGCTCTTTGGGTTTAATTATATTGTTATATAATAACGGACTTCAAATTTGGCAAGTTTATGTATTTACAGTTGTAGCATCTGTTGCAGGTAGTTTTAGACAGCCAGCTTATATGGCAGCAATTACTCAGATTACACCCAAAATGTATTTGGCACAGGCAAATAGTGTTTCTCAATTTTCAATTGCAATAGGAGGAATACTAGCATCAATTTGCGGAGGTGTATTTTTTGATTCTATAGGCTTTAAGGGACTAGTTACCATAGATTTAATAACCTTCATAATATCAATAGTTGCTTTGACTTTTATCAGATTCCCAGATACCATGTTTGCAAGAGCTGAGGAAACTATTCGTAAACAGCTAATGGGTGGTTGGAATTTCATAATTAGAAGAAAAAGCATGGTTGTAATGGTTATATTTTTCTTATTAGTAAATTTCTTAGGTAATATTTTTGATGTTATTATGACACCGCTAATACTTACATTTAGTAATGCATCAATGCTTGGATTTATAAACGCATTTTCAGGAATTGGAGTTTTGAGCGGAGCTATAATTATGTTAGTAACTGGTGGCACAAAGAAAAGAGCAAAAGGCATGGTTGGTTTTGTAATTCCGTTAGCTATTTCAGTATTCATCGCAGGAATAAGACCACTACCTGTTTTCTCGGCTATAGCTCTTTTCGGAGTTGCATTCTCTATAACTATTGTAAATATTCATTGGCAGTCACTAATACAGGTTAAGGTTGGACTGGAATTACAAGGACGTGTATTTGCAGTTAATAGGATGCTGGTTGCTATGTTAACACCACTCAGTTACGTTACCGCAGGTGTATTAGCTGATAAGGTGTTTGCACCTATGATGCAAAACAACTTCTTTAGCTCGTCAATAGCTAATTTAATTTTAGGCGCGGGCGTAGGACGTGAAATGAGACTAAATATTCTAATTGCAGGAGCAATATTATTTGTCTGGGGCATAATAGGGTTTAGATACAAGCAATTAAGTGAAATGGACGATATACTCGAAGATGCAAATCCAGGCGAGGTTATTATTAAGGATAAGGATAAGCTACAGCAAATGTATGATGGGAAGATCAAAGTAGGTATGTAGGCTTAAGTGAATATTTATTTTCAGAGCTTCCCCAGGTATACAGGTTATTAGATTATTGAAATGGCATGACCCATATAGTAAAATAATCATATGATTTACTATATGGGTATTTTTCTATATTTAAGCTGGAAATTCTTGCTCAGTTCAATATTTAGGGACAGTAACCTGTAAAGGAGTGTATCTATGAAAGTAATAGAAGAAATTTTAAGGAGGATTCATATGTACGTCAAATTAAAAGCAATTGTATCATTCCTTCTATGCTTGGCGCTGGCAGTCGGTACGATTCCCAGTATGCCAGTAGGTTCGAATGTCTTCGCAGAGGAAAACCAGGCGGATGGTAAAATGATTATTGTGCCAGAAAGCGGGCTTTATTACGGAGGGCATACCTACGTTGTTTTTTCGGTACAGGATTCTTCTTGGAATTGGGAACGTCAAGAAGCGTTTTGCGAAGGGCTTGGATTTGCAGCTGGCGTTGATGCCCATTTGGCTTCCATTGAGAGTAGTGGGGAAAATTCTACAATAATGAGTCTGATGACTATGAATGAAGATAATTATGCAGGATATGCGATTGGAGCAAGTGAAACAAACGGTACGTGGAAATGGGTGGATGGTAATATTTTTGGGCGTCAGATATATACATATGATGAAGAAGGAAATATCAGCGGAGCACAATATTCAACCTTAGGTTATGATGGTTGGTGTACTGGGGTTCATGACGGATTTGACCATAGTGGGAACGGACGAGAGCCAAATATTTGGCATGGACCGTATTGTGATCAACACTACGCATATGCATCAAGGAACAACTGGCATAATGAAGTAAATCTTAGCGGTGGACCGTTTATTTGCGAATTTGATGGGGAGGTTTGCTTTGCTTACGCAGAATTGAATCAAGACATAGACTATTTTGAACCAGTTGACTTATATTCTGCATTTCAGGATATTTATCAGTACAATCCAGGTATCTATCTTGACCTTGGAGATGGATACAGTGTCGCAAAGCCAATGAAAAGAAGCGAAGCACCCAAATCGCTTACAAAACAAAATGGCGGAGAGTATCCCGTGCATCCTGAAATGCATTTCAATTTTCATGGCTGGGCTTACAAAGCGGTCGGCGGGCAGACGGAGCTTTTCGGGCATCAAACGAAAGAGCCTATGAAGATATGGGATTATAACAGCACTGAGCCGCTTGATGTATGGGAAAATGAACCGATTCTTATCCTACATGCTGCATGGGAGGATGCGGATAATTGGGATGAGTCGGATGAGAATGAGTCTGAAACTTATCTTGCAATCTCCCAGTTCGTCTATATGCTAGGTGCCGACCCGGGAGGTCCTTATAGAGGAATGTCTGTGAGTGAAGCTATTAAGGAATTCTATGCTCGTGGAAATAACACAGAAGATTTGGAGAAAAGGTTGCCGCACTTAAAGAATGACGAGAACATTACCGAGGAAGATTTTATTTATGCGTCTGTGGGAGGTTGGAGAATTAAAAACTATTCAGAGATTGACAGCAGTGCTTGGGACAGTGAACTGAAACCTTGGGATGGTGCTGTTAACCCAGAAAATGGAACTGGCTGGTCGTTTTTCGGGGCGGCAGTAGAGAATAACGCAGGAGCAAACGCAGTGGTGTACAAGGGGACAGATCCGAATGAAGATGACAGTATATACACAGATGCTCTTTTTGGAGTAAAGGGAGTTTTGAACACCCAATTTCAGCAGGCAATGAACTTCTTTAGGGATAACCATGATGAACGCACGTTTGTTGTTGGGCATTCGCTTGGTGGTGCGTTAGCGAGCCATGTGGCTTTAACGTTCGGTGTAAACGCACACACAATCAACAGTGCGGAGGGTTGGACGATTCCACTTACAATTCGTAAAAACTATCTGACGAATGATTTTGAAGGAAATGATAAGCTGGATAATCTTGACCCTTGGATTCATATGAACGATCAATTAATAGGCAAGCATTCCATTTCCGTTAGAAGTCATCATGAAATTAATATGCCCAAAAATTCTTTGCAAGATCATATGATAAGTCAATCCATCGTCTATGAGAATGGCAAGTATTTCATTGGACCATCTGAATACAAATCATATGAAGGGGTATGGGAGTATTTCGTAGGAAATGGGTTAACTTCGAGTGAAAAAAATCCGAATGCGTCTAATGAAGAAATTTATCTGGGGACTTCCGGCAGTGACAACTATGAATATAATAGCTTGACTGGCGGTATCATGTTTGGCGGTGCTGGAAACGATATTTTAAAAGGCAGTCCCGGCAATGACATACTAATCGGTGGCACTGGCAATGACATACTAAAAGGTGGGCTTGGTGATGATACATATGTCATAAGGAGCAATCCGGAAGGGTCTGTCGGCATTGTAGATAACTATTCCTCATCGACCCACATCAAAATAGTGAATTTGGATGTTGTAGAAATAAATACCAGCGTCGATATGTTAAACGAGGACGGAACAGCCAATAAGGGCTGTGTCATATTACTCTCGGACGGTCAGAAAGTGATATTGGATTCAAAAACACTGGAAAATGCGGAAATTTATCTGGTTGACGCGCCGGAAGCCGTTGTTTGGGGAGAAGAGCCAAAAGAGAAATTAATATGGCCATCAGAAAATGAGGTACAGACAAGCAACAAAGATACACCATTTATCGATGTGCCGGCTGATGCGTGGTATGCCGGGGATATTGTGTGGGCTTTTAAAAACGGTCTGTACAGTGGTACAAGTGAAACGAAGTTCAGCCCAAACCTTGCGATGACACGAGGTATGCTCGTAACTATACTCGGACGACTTCATAGAGCCGATTTGAGCGGTTTTACAGGGGATGCCTTCGGCGATGTGGATGTCGATTCGTGGTATGCACCTTCTGTAGAATGGGCAAAAGATAACGGTCTTGTAAGCGGCACAGGTAACGATAATTTTTCTCCGGACGCGGAGATTACCCGTCAGGACTTGGCTGCAATACTGATGCGTTATACCAAATTCGCAGGCAAGGATATTGCGACGCCGCTCCAAAACGATTCCTTTGCGGACGACAAGGAAATCGTGGATTATGCCAAAGAACCCGTTGCTGTACTCCACAACGCAGGAGTGATAAGTGGCAAGCCAGGCGGCATGTTTGACCCACAAGGAAAAGCAACACGGGCTGAGGTCGCCGTAATACTGCATCGATATGTAGAAAAAATAGTGGAATAGTCGACTTTTTATTTATACCTTATAGCTATAACGTGCCAATATACGGTATGATGTAGCTATAAGGTAAACTAAGGGGGAGTAAGGTTGAAGAAGCATTTTCTAATAGTAATAATTATGGTTACAGTAATAATTCTAGCCTCATGCTCTACGGGAACAGTAAATCCCAAATTTACAAAAGACAGTTATCCAAGAGTTGATGGCTCAACAGCAACAATTCCTTTATCAGAAGATATAGCTGCGAAGTTACTCTCGATGACACCAGAGGAGAGCAAGGCATATATAAAACACAATACTACTCATAATGCTTATGTAAATTTGATTGATGGCAAGGCAGATATTATCTTTGTTACTGAGCCCTCAGTTGAAGAGCTGGAGCTGGCAAGTAAGGCAGGTATTGAGCTAGAAGTAATACCAGTTGTAAAAGAAGCCTTTGTTTTTCTTGTAAATAAGGAGAACCCAGTGGATTCTATTTCTGTAAAACAGCTTCAGGACATATACGAAGGAAAGATTAAGAACTGGAAGGAGCTTGGTGGTCCTGATAAGGAGATAATACCCTATCAAAGACCAGAAAACTCTGGAAGCCAGACTATTATGTTAAACATGGTAATGAAGGGCTTAAAAATTATGGATGCACCAACGGAGCTTAAACCAGCTGAGATGTCAGGCTTAATTGAAGTAATTGCATCATATGATAACTCTGACAAAGCTATTGGCTACTCTGTTTATTACTTTGCTAATTCTATGTATAATAAAGAAACTATAAAATTTGTAAAGCTAGATGGATTTGAGCCAAACAATGAAACAATAAAAAGTGATAAGTACCCATTCACCAGTGCATACTATGCTGTTCTTAAAAAAACCGAGCCAAAGGATTCAAATGCAAGAAAGCTATTAGCGTGGATTTTATCGGATGAGGGACAAAAGCTTGCTCTGCAAAGTGGCTACGTTCCTTTGAGGTAAGGTGGTATTATGAAAAGAAAGCTAAATATTATTTTAGTATTCATATTCTTACTGCTAACTATTAGCTGCGAGACTAAAAACATAACAACAGAGCCTGTTGTAGAAGCAATAAAACCTACAATATCTTTTGATGAAAGAAGATTTATCTATAATAATGGTATAGAAGTTGAATATAAGAATATAGTCACCACTGACGGAAAAAAGGTAGAGATAAGAAACAATTATCCAATTATATCAGGATTAAAGGATAAATCAATTCAAGATAAAATCAATAATGAAATAGTGGAGGTTGGGAAGACACTATTATCCCAGCTAGAAGCGGATTTGTTAAAGGCAAGTAAGAACAACACTATAAGTTATAGTATGAAAAATTCCAACGCATATATAACATATAATTTTAACAATGTTATTTTTGTTGAGTACAGTGTTTACATTGAAGCTCAACTTAAAACAGAAAAGTATTATCCAATGTACAAAATTGTATCATATGGCTATGATTTAAATATTGGAGAAAGAATTGAACTTGCTGAAATATTTAAGCCTGGAAGCGACTATAAGTCAAAAATTAATAATTTTATCTGCCAATATATAATTGAGAATAACTATGATGACTATGAAGCTGAGAAAATGACTAAGCCCTTTCAAGGGATTAGAGAAAATCAGAGCTATACCTTAGATATGTGGGGCTTAAGAATTATACTTGATGAAAAAAATGATGAGTTTGTTAATTGCGGTTACTCTGAACAGGTTCTAATCCCTCTTAAGTATCTTGGGGATGAACTATATTTTTTTGACAGATACGTTGATGAGGGTAAAAACATTTATGAAAAAGAAAAGCTGAGTAAAAAGTTGTTTCCAAACAAATTGGAGTTTAAGGTTAATAATATTATACAAGAGGGAAATGAGAAATACTATATTTATATAAATCAAGGTGAATTTATCAATGTTCCAAATGAAGACATAGAAAAGAAGCTAAATGGGATGCTGGCATCAAGCTTTGACATAGAAGATTTCAAAGAGAGAGCTAAGGCTTATACAGGCTTAAATGGAAATCTCTACTTTGGAAGCTATAACCACGATGTCAATATGTATATAAATGCTGGCGGTTATTTGAGCATGGCGACTACAGAGAATATTTATATAGGAAGTACATGGGAACTAAAAAAAATACCCTTCAATTATGATTTTAACTTAAACAAAGAAATACTTATAGGTGATTTATTTGTAGATGGGGTGGATATAGGAAAGACAATAAAGACTACTATAAAAAGTTTGAATTACCCTATAACAGATGAAATGCTGGAAGCTGGTGTTGCGAAAGCTTTAAGATCAAACATTTTTAACTTTGACGAATATGGAATATATATATGCTTTTCACCAGAGGGTGCAAAATTGGACGACTATCAAAGATGGGTAACGGTTCCTTTTGAGGCTTTTGGCATAGAAAATATTCGCATATTAAATTAGGGGGTATCCCCAATGTAAGGAATAGACTTCATAGTAAGCTATGAATGTTTTATTCCTTTTTTATATGTAAATGTTTGTATGAAAAATATATGTGCCAGCTATCGGAGTTATCCAGCTATTGAGCTTAATCAACCATTCAGGCAATATAAGGGAAGGGTTGATTTCTATGGAAAATATAGGAGCGAAGACAGTAGTGGAATATAATATATATTAGTATACAAAAAGTAATGCATTTTCAGGGAAAGCATAGATAAGTTTGCTTTAAAACAGCTTAATTTTTTATGATAGGAAAAACTTTCACTCATTAATACCCCCATGCAAAATGCTATTTATATACTTAATAATGAGAGAAGGAGAATAATAAATTACTATTCTCCTTCTCTCATTAGATGTTTAACATAATCCCATTGCTACAACAACATGCTGTGCACAACAACAATCTTGTGGTACTAAATTCATAACTTGTTCTTTATCATTATTAACAATAAATTCCATTTAAATTTCCTCCTTTCTATATAATAATTTATATTTAAATTGATATAGATATCGCTATAATCAATTTAAATGCCACATTTCTTTTACTCTAATTTTAAATCATTTGTAAATTCAGGGTATCTATATATAACAATTTTTCAGGATTATGTAAATAAACTTTATAGTAAAGCTTCAGAGCCTTTGATAGTGTCTCCTTTGTAATTAAACAAAACTTATTTCTTTTTTCCATGTCAAAGTTTCTATCTGTATAAGTAGTTGCAAAGCATTGAGTACACATCTTCGATGCCCAACATTTGGAACAGGTCTCAATGGATTTTTTTTGATATTCGTCATAAATCTCTTTTAGAGTTTCAAAATCAATACCATCAAACATATTTCCTATAGAAAGACTTCCCATTATTCTTTCACAAATGCGAATATCTCCATTACATGTCACATACATTCTGCTGTGAGTGGGTATACAGCAATGATTGAGAGGGAGTAAAAAGTTTGCTTCTTTAGAAGGATATGTATGCCTAATATTTTGTAAAAACGCATTTATAGAATCATGGTTAAAAGGTCTTTTCTCACTGCCTTCATAGAAACTACATAAAAGCTTGTCTGCACTCCACTCAAACATAGATAAATCCATTTCGTCTGTTCGATAATCCGCTGGTATACTATTTGGTATAGGATAACTTGTTTGAATAACAATATCTTCAAATCCTTCTTCTTCTATAAATTTTTGCATCGTATCTAATTTTTTTCTAGAATAAGGAGGTGCATATACCATATTAATTATTATTCTTCTACTAACATTGTCACCATAAGCCTTCAATAACTTCCTAAAGCCTTCAATTGCTTTTACATAGCTACCTTTACCGCTACTATCCAATCTATACATATTATGGATATCCTCCGGGCCATCTATGCTTGCTACAACTGTAAAATCATTAATACTAAGATACTCAGCAATTTCAGTAGTCATTAAGGTTAAATTAGTTGTCATATTAAAGTTTATCTTTTTCACATGTACATTTTTTTGAGCATAAGCTACGCAGTCTTTAATAAAATCAAACCTCAGTAATGGCTCACCCCCATAAAATGAAATATCGACCTCATCCTCTTCACTATTATGAGATGCAAGATAATCCAGTGCCTTATATGCTATTTCTAGTGGCATAGAATTCTTTCCATGATTTCTATGCGTTGTATATTCATCATCATATGTGCAGTAACGACATCTTAAATTACAGCTTTCGGTTACCTCAAATACGAGTTGTTTTAATCTCGTTTGTGTTGGATCCTTCATGGAAGAATAATGATCCGTTAAGTTAAATTTTCTTTCCAATTCTACATTTAATATATCTTCTTGTTGTATGGCATTATATATTTTTTGAAGTGCCTGTTCTATTTCCAATTCATCTTCTTCAATAAAAAGTCTTTGGATTACTGATTTAACCGAATCAGTAGAAAGAATAGCTTTCAGAATCTCGTATTCCCACTTATCACATTTTACAACTTTGTTTGTTCCTGTATCATATAGCATCCCTTTCCCATCTACCTCAAACAGATGAGCTACAGGCCCTTTATCTTGCAGAGTTTCAAAGAACTGCATATAGCTATCTTTAGTCATTCAAACACCCTCCTTATACATTTATCTTAGAATTATAGTTTTTAAACCTATATATTTAGTTGTTTTTTATATATTACAGATTATACAGTCTGATAATACTACTATTGTTTCATTACGTTATATATTGTTACAATTTGTATACTTCATTATATATAATGTAATTTTTATATACATTATTGTAACTTTATTATAGTATAATATCACACTTTATACAATATTTTGTTAGTATATATTGTATATATATTATATTATTCACATTGTGAATTACCCATGCATAAGATTTTGATACTGTCCCCCTGCAAAAAACAGCTTCCTCCACAAAAGAGAAAGCCATCTTTTATAAAAATAGGGCATAGGTGCCAGGGAAACGAAAATATATGTGCCAGCTACTGGAGTTATCCAGTTATTGAATTAAATCAACCATTCAGGTAGTATAAGGGAAGGGTTGATTTCTATGGAAAACATAGGAGCAAAGACTGTAGTGGAATATAATATGTATTATTATATAAAAAGAAATGCATTTTCAGGGAAAGCATAGATAAGTTTGCTTTAATACAGCTTAAAGAGTGCAGCAAGACCATAGGTTATGCAAGTTGACAAGATTATAACTGTAACTATGGTGTCTGGCATATAGTAGACTTAATCTTAATATTATGCTAAAGTTAGTTTATAATTTTAAGCTTGTAAATCATAATTTAATTATATATTTTAGTTTTCTAGGGTTCCGCAGTTAGTCACTGGCTGGTCCAAGAGAAGACGCACAGTAACTGTGTACACGGAAGGACAAAAGCCTGGGAGATATTTTTATAATATTTCTTTGGTTTTTTTATTTTACTTATTTTAGAATATTGCTATGTAATGTTTTTATGGTGAACGCAAACACTGATTTTGGAAGGAGTAATTATGGAATGGCTGCAAGCTTCTATTTTGTATAATGCTCATAATTAGTGGAATCATTGTTTGAAATTAATATCTAATCATTGACACTAATTAAAAAATAACTAATTTAGTACACCATAAAGAAGTAAAA
Organism: Lutisporaceae bacterium; assembly: GCA_049684915.1. Lineage (GTDB taxonomy): Bacteria > Bacillota > Clostridia > Lutisporales > Lutisporaceae > GWB2-37-7. Next base: position 12,220 of record JBAVGO010000148.1, read on the forward strand.
ATAGAGTAATTTGAGGAGGATAAGGTTATGGGAGGTTTCAGTTATAAAGATATTTATATTGAAGATGGAAGAAGGGTACTGGAAGTGAACATACTTCCTGAAAAGCATTGTAACTTTGATTGTATATTTTGTCCTATCGGAAGGTCGCAAAATAAGGTAGATACGCAAAAGTCATTTGATGAAATGGAAAGTTCATTAAGAGAACTGGAAAGCATGATAGAAAATACTAAAGCAGAATTAATTTTTATTAACTCAAAAGGGGAAGCCCTAGTCAATGATAAAATTGGTTATATAATTAACCTGATTAAAGACAAAAGTTTACCTGTAAGATTGCTTTCTAATGGATATTTACTAGGTAGAGATGAATACGTAGAAATAGCCAATAGGTGTGATGAAGTTATTGGAGAGATAAAAACAATAACCGAAGAAGATTTTCAAAAAATCCAAAGACCTATTAATGGGTATACAATAGAAGAATACATTTCAAACATGGTATCCTTTAATAAACAATACAAAGGGAAATTTATATTTGAAATAACAATTATTAAGGGTTATAACGATAATGAAGATTCTATTCAGAAGATAAAAAATATTATTAAGGAAATATCTCCTGACAAGATAATTATTGCAAGAATGGAAGATGAAAGATTTAAGAAAAAACTTGGTATAACTGATGAAAGATTTGAGGAAATTTCAAATGCATTACTAAATAAATGAAATACCTATGTGCCAGCTATCGGAAATACCTATGCCTATGGTGCCTGGCACATACAAATATTGACACGAACATACGTTCTCGTTATAATTAAAGTAAGAATACAAAAGGAAGTGTTTTTATGGTAGAATTTATTATAAATCAAGCCTTGAAAATGCATCGAAAAATTGAAATAATATACTTATGCGAAAAGGGTATTTCAAAAAGAGAGATAAAGCCTATAAAGCTAGAGAACGACACTCTTGAAGCCTTTTGCTATGCAAGAAATTCTATTAGAAAGTTCAAAATAGAAGGTATATTAAGTGCAGGCTATGTAGTAAACAAAAAGGTAGGTTAGGTAAATGAAAGGTCAAGACTTTAATTTGTTTGATTTCAACAGAGAGCAGCAAAAGCAAAAGGATAGTCCTCTTGCCATGAGAATGAGACCGGAAACCATTGATGAGTTTGTTGGTCAAGAGGACATCATTGCTCCTGGCAAGCTGCTATATAGAGCTATAAAGGCGGATAAACTTACTTCTGTAATATTTTATGGACCCCCAGGAACAGGTAAAACAACCTTGGCAAGGATTATTGCTAATACAACAGAGTCGGAGTTTGAGCAGTTAAATGCTGTAACCTCTGGTGTTGCTGATATTAGAAATACTGTTAACGAAGCAAAAAATCGTAAAGGTATGTATAATAAGAAAACCATTCTTTTTGTAGATGAAATACATAGATTTAACAAATCACAACAGGATGCATTACTGCCATATGTTGAAGATGGAACAGTAGTGCTTATTGGTGCTACAACAGAGAATCCGTATTTTGAGGTAAACAATGCTTTGATATCCAGGTCTACTGTTTTTAAACTTATGCCTTTAACAGACAAGGATATAAGAAATATAATACTAAGATGCATTAAGGATGAGAAAAAGGGACTGGGAGTTTACAATGTAAAGATAGATGAAGATGCTCTAGAGCATCTTATTAATATATCCAATGGTGATGCTAGAGCAGCATTAAATGCACTTGAACTAGCGGTGCTTACTACGGAAAAGAATAGCAGTGGAGAAATAGCTATTGATATTCATATTGCTGAGGAGTGCATACAAAAAAGGGCAATAACCTATGAGAAAAAGGGTGAGTATCATTATGATACTATATCTGCTTTTATCAAAAGCATGAGGGGGTCAGACCCTGATGCTGTACTTCATTATCTGGCTAAGATGCTTTATGCAGGAGAGGATCCGGTGTTTATAGCACGTAGAATTGTAATTTGTGCTTCGGAGGATGTAGGCTTGGCTGACAGTAATGCTCTTCAAGTGGCTATAGCAGCAACAAATGCAGTACAGATGGTGGGAATGCCGGAGGCTAGGATACCCTTAGCTCATGCAGCAGTTTATGTAGCAAATGCACCTAAGAGTAACTCTGCTTATATGGGTATTAATAAAGCACTTGATGACGTAGAGCATATCAATACAGGCAGTGTGCCTTTACATTTGCGAAACAATACCTTTAAGGGTGCAGCTGAATGGGGTTATGGGAAGGGGTATAGATACGCACACGAATTTGAGGGTGGCTATGTAGATATGCAATTTCTTCCTGATGAAATAAAAGACGTGCAATATTACGTGCCCAAAGGAAATGGACAGGAAGCTAAGATGAAAGAGATTTATGAGGAACGAAAAAGAAATAAAGGAAACGAATAGCCGTTTCCTCTATTTTTTTCCTATTAATATAACTTGTGTTGCTCCGTTAAATCCGATTTCAAAGAGACGCTTACGAATTTCTTCTCCTTCTTGTTTGATAGCTTCATAGTCTTTCATTGGCTTAGCACGCTCAATGTATTCATCTATAATCTTACTTATACTTTCTAAGGATTCTTTATCCATAGGATCGTCAGAATCAGCGAACTCCAATACTTCAAAGTCATTTATGCCCATACCTTTGACTATGTCCAATATTTTTTGCTTGGGCAATGTCTCGTAGTGAAGCTTTCCTGTAAACGTATCAATCTTTGCCCACCAATGGTGCATAAGTACATGTGTCATTTGAGTGGGGCTTTGGTTATCGCAAATCATCTCGTTTATTATTAAGGTTCCATCAGGCTTTAGCACACGCAGCATTTCACTAAGCACTGCATCCATGTCTTTAAGATGGTGCAGAGAATTTGACAAACATACAGTGTCAAAACTTTCATTTGTAAAATCCATTTTTGAAGCATCCATGCGTTTAAAACCAATTCTTTTATCCTCAAAATTCTTACTTGCTTGCTCCAATATTGTCTCATCAATGTTATCAATAGCTATAATTGACTCAAAATCTTTAAATCCTTCAGTTAGGTATTGTATGAAGCTGCCTCTACCTGTAGCGACATCTAATACTTTGCCTCCATAAATATTTTTTAGCTTATCAATTAGAATCTGCATTAATGCCCTCCTTTGTATGTTATTCTTCTATTGTAATATAGGTGGGAAAATTTATCAAAAGAATATATTATTTAAAGAATTCTCCAATCTTTTTAAAAAGATTATTATCCTTAGCTACACTTGCATCAGCCTCAGTCTCAGGAATTTTATGATCTTCTATAGTAGTTGCTTTTATCTCCGACTCTTTCTGTATGGGCTCAGTCTTTGGATTGCTGTTTTCCACAAATTCTATGCCCTCTTTTTTGCTTAATTCATCAGGATTTGGAATATTCGCAGAGCCTACAAAGATAGAGGTTGCTTCAGGTCGATTTAACAGCTTGTTGGATTTCATAAAATGATCCTTGAAATTACTCTTTTTTAACTTGTTGATATCACTGGTTTCATGTTGAGAGATCTGTATGGGTTTATTAGAAATATTTGTAGTTTTAATATCATCAGTAGATATATTTTTACTTTCTATT
>JBAVGO010000149.1:0-33212 GCA_049684915.1 Lutisporaceae bacterium
GTGTTATAATTGGGGGGGCCTTTGGGAAAATTGTATCCTCCTTAGTTAGTGACATTATTATGCCTTTGTTAGGTTTATTACTGGGTAATAATAATAATTTTAAGAATCTATTTATAACTTTGGGAAAAGGAAGCTTCACAACAATAGAAGCTGCAAAAGATGCTGGAGTTGCAACATTAAATTATGGATTATTCTTAAATAATATTCTTGATTTCTTAATCATAGCTTTTTCAATATTCATAGTTGTAAAACAAATAAACCGTTTTACTAAGAAGAAGGAAGCACCAGCACCAGCACCTGCTACAACTAAAATATGCAACTTCTGCTTTAGCGAAGTTCATAAGGATGCAAGTAGATGCCCGCACTGTACCTCTGAATTGAATAAATAAAGAATACATTAAAGGTATGCAAATCTAATTGCATACCTTTAAAAATCGCTTACTTATTTAAGGCATGATACATTTCTATTAATTTTTCTATGCTTATAACTATTGGATTATTTATCATATCAGGCTGCATACTTAGGATTGATAGGTTGTCAATCTCACTTGTATCGATACCTGCTTCCTTTAGCGTGCTTTTCATTTCCATGCTTGCTTTCATTTTAACTATTTTGTCTGCCATATCGTATGCATCTTTAAAACCTATTTGCACTGCAAGTTGGTGAAGTCTGCCATCCTCTGCCTCTGAGTTTATTTTCAGAATTGAATCTAAAGTAAAAGCACAAGCCTCTCCGTGTCGTATATTGTATAGATAGGTAAGAGGATAAGAGCAGGCATGACTGGCTGTTGTACTTGACAGATTAACAGCTAACCCTGCCAAGACACTAGCTTCACTCATTTTTTCTCTAGCTACTAAGTCGGAGCCATCTTCATAGACTCTATAGAGATTTTCAAATATTAGCTTCGCAGCTTGTGTAGCAAGCTCATCACCAGCTGGCTTATGATATCTACTCCAGAATGCTTCTAAGGCGTGTGAAAGTGCATCAAAGCCTGTAGCTGCAGTTGCTTTTTTAGGAAGTGAAAGAGTTAGCACAGGGTCAACTATAGCTATAGTTGGATAAAAATTATCACATACAATTGGAGACTTCATACCTCTGATTGGGTCTGTCAATACAGCTTCGTTGGATACTTCACTGCCTGTTCCAGCTGTAGTAGGTATGGCAATAACTGGAATATGTGAATCTATGAAACTATGATTGCCACTATGAAAATGAACTATAGAAAATGAAGTTTTACATACGCTTGCTGCTGCTTTAGCACAATCTAGAGCACTTCCACCACCTATAGCGGCAAGAAATTTTATATCCTTGTTTCTTATCACATCGGCACACTTATCCACACTAGTTATGGTAGGATTTGGTTTTATATCAAAGAAAATATCTGTAAGAAGTCCTTTGGAATAATGCATTACCTTATTTGCCAGACCTGTATTAATAAAATAGGGGTCACATACAAGCATACCATTACTTAAGCCGCCATCTTTTAGTATATTATATAGATCATTTAGTTTATGGCTGCCAAATATTATTTTTACAGGATGATTATAAGTTAGATTCATGGCTACCTCCATAGGTTAACTTTTGCTATTTATTTTTTTAGTTTTTTTATAGTGCATAGGAAAATATAAATCTACCTTAAACAAACTTGAACTTATATGAATTTCATAAAAAACTTCCTTAATTCTATAATACATCAATAGAAGCCTTTTTTACAAATAATAAGTAAGCGTTACTATGTTGTAGTATAATAATACTATTGAAAATGTAAAGCTAGCATTATTAAGAAATTGTGGATATTTATGGAGGAAAGTATGAACAAAAAGCAAAGAATTGATAAGATACTTGCAAATTTAGGATATGGAACCAGAAAGGAAGTAAAGGAAATTATTAAATCTGGAGCAGTAGAGGTTGAAGGAGTAATTATAACTGATACTGGATTTCAAGTAGAGACTGAGACTCAAATAATAAAGGTAAATGGCAAGGAGCTTTTGTATCGTCAATATATATATATAATGATGAACAAACCCCAAGGTGTTATATCAGCCACTGAGGATAATAGAGAGGATACTGTGGTAGAGCTTTTGAAGGATGATTACAGAGCATTCAACCCTGCTCCTGTAGGCAGACTTGATAAGGATACAGAGGGATTATTGCTGCTTTCAAATGATGGACAGCTTGCCCATAGATTGTTATCTCCTAAAAAGCATGTTCCCAAGACTTATTTTGCAAATATTGAAGGTAGCGTAGGGGAGAAGGATATTGAAGCATTTCACCAAGGAGTCATACTGGAGGATGGCTATAAAACACTACCTGCGAAGCTAAAGGTTTTAGTTCCAGGAGAAATATCACAGGTTGAGATAATTATATACGAAGGCAAATACCATCAAATAAAGCGTATGTTTGAAGCAGTAGAAAAAAAGGTTGTATATCTAAAACGTATTGCAATGGGGGATTTGAAACTAGACGAAAGTCTTCAACTAGGGGAATATAGAGAGCTTTTTGCAGAGGAATTAGAGCTCCTTACACAACATTAAATATTTATTATGCTTGAAATGTTATGTACATAAAATATATAATATAGTGTAAGAAAAAACCTATCAAAATTATATTATATGTTTAGACTGACATCTTATTATAAAGGGGTGTTGCAAATGCCAATGGAGATATACGGAGAGAATAACGAGCCTATTATAAATACCTTTCATTCGCCTGTAATTGAACTTATATGCGCTGTGCATCTAATGACAGATGCCGCACATCACCAATTTGAGTTAAAATGGGCGGAGGAAATATATTCAAAGCTAGAGACACAAGACAAAGAAGCACTTGAAATAGTAAAGCTGTTTCCAGCCAGCGGTATTGAGCTTCTTAATTTTGTTTTGGATAGCGGTGAGCTTAAAGACATGAATGCTTTTCTGACACACGTTCAGAATAGCGATGTGGTAGACTTTTTCTATTATATTTTAAATGAGCAGATAGAAAAACCTAAAATCAGTAAAGCCTTTGTAGAGGTTAAGGAACGATATAAGATTCAAGAAAAAATTAAGTGGTTGATTGATGATAATCAGCTTATGGACTTCTTTCAAAACTATGAAGATATAAAGGCAAAGACAATTCACTTACTAAACACTATAGTAAAAAATGGTTTTCAGCAGAAAATTGATAGTATTAAAGAGAAAACTGATTTAGGCACAGAATATATAAATAACTATCTTGGCAAGGATACAATAGACGGTATACTGGAGAAAATATCTGGCAAACCGAGGAAATTCTTTGCAGGTTTTAGAGAGTATAATATAATTCCTTGTTATTTTGTATCTCCAAGATTTATCAGAGTATTTTCAGGGGATAAGCTATACGTGGTTTTTGACTGTAGAGTAACTAGAGATAAAAAACAAGCAGTGCTTGACGAGCTTTCCAATATATTGAAGATAATAGATGATAAGTCAAGACTTGAAATATTGAAGATATTGATAAATAATAAGAGCTATGGAAAAGCCATTGCTGATGTAGTGGGAATCTCTACTCCTACAGTGTCGCATCATTTGGATATTTTAAAGCAAGCAGGCTTAGTAAGGGAAGAAAAAGTAAGAAATATAAAATATTTTTATGCAGATAAAGAAAATTTAAAAAAGGTTATAGAAGACCTTAACAAATATTTTTTTAATGAAGAAGAGTAAATTAAGGATTCACCCTATGGTGGATCTTTTTTTTATGCATTTGAATAATAATTAATATTCTCTCACAATTTCACTAAAATAAAGGATAATTTGTTCAAATGTTGTATATTTATATATGCATAAAGTTTTTTTACTTTAAGAGGTGATAACAAATGAATATAAGAGAAATTACAGAAAATATAGAAGCTGAAACACTGTCAAAATATGCAACCTTGAGCAAAAATACAAAAGGCAGAAAAATAAAAGAGGAACAGTGTACTATTAGAACTGATTTTCAACGAGACAGGGATAGAATACTTCACTCAAAAGCTTTTAGAAGATTAAAACATAAGACTCAGGTATTTATATCCCCAGAGGGAGATCATTATAGAACAAGGCTGACTCATACTTTGGAGGTTTCTCAGATTGCAAGAACTATTGCCAGAGCACTGCGTCTAAATGAAGATCTTGCAGAAGCTATAGCATTAGGTCATGATCTTGGTCATACACCCTTTGGTCATGCAGGTGAAGCCGCACTTGACAAAATACATCCTGGTGGCTTTAGACACAACGAACAGAGCATTAGGGTAGTTGAAGAGCTGGAGCGTAGCGGTGGTTTAAACCTTACTCATGAAGTACGAGATGGCATTTTAAATCATAGTGGTACTGACGTTGCTGAAACCTTAGAAGGTAAGATAATAAAGCTTTCTGATAGAATAGCTTATATAAACCATGATATAGATGATGCCTTAAGAGCAGCGATTATTGATATCAACTCAATTCCTACGGAATGTTTAGAAATATTGGGACTCAGTCATAAACAACGTATTAATACCATGATAGTCGATATAATAAATGAGAGTATGGGTAAAAATGACATCCTTATGAGTAAAAATGTGGAATACGCTACAGATAAGCTTAGAAATTTTATGTTTGAAAAGGTCTATATAGGTTCTAAGGCAAAGTTTGAGGAAAAGAAAGCACAAAATATGGTGAGAGAGTTATATTATTATTTTTTAGAGTATCCTCAGCAGATACCTCACTATAATAGTAACGTCAGAAACCAAGAAGAAATCGAGCTATTAACCTGTGATTATATTGCAGGAATGACTGACCGTTATGCAATCAATACTTTTGTAAATATTTTTGTTCCACTTTCATGGGAAACATAAATAACTTGGAAGGAATATCGGTTTTAATGTCGAATTAAGATACCTCTACCATCAAAATTTGATATAGATTATTAATAATATATATATGTTACGAAAAAGATTAGCAAACACAAAAGTAGTAGAAGCATCTACTTTTGTATAATCGGTAATGTATTTTTCGCTACATATGAATCAAGGAAAACGTTTTGCACATTATAAACAATGTATAATGTTTAGTGCAAAACATATAGGTTGATTTTATGAAGATATATGTTGATGCAGATGCCTGTCCTGTAAAGCAAGAGATAATAGCTATTGCAGATAAATATCAGCTAAAAGCTGTATTTATTTTCAGCACAAGTCACAGTGGCAATTTACGCCTTGATGAAGAGTGTAAAAATGCAGAGATTATTATGGTAGATAATGTATCACAGGCAGCGGATATGGCAATAATTAATAGAGTGAATTCCGATGATGTTGTAGTAACAGGAGATTTCGGACTGGCTTCTATAATATTATCTAAGGAAGCAGCTGCAATATCTTTTAGTGGAAGCTTATTTAATTCAGGTAATATTGACAAATTACTTTTTGAAAGATATTTATCTTCTGTTATAAGAAGAGGGGGCGGAAAAATAAAAGGGCCCTCAAAGCGAAGCAAACAAGACGATTTTAAATTTAAGGGTGCTCTTGAAAACGTTATTTTAAAAAAAATGAAGGATATTTAAAAAATTTGGAGAATAATATTATGCACTCTTCTTATAGTCGTTTAAAATATATTGACAAAAAACATAAAGGTGGAATATAAATGTATTTCTCAGAACAATTGATTTCTGAGATAATAGAGAGAAACGATATCGTAGACGTTATTTCAGAGTATATGGCTTTAAAAAAAAGTGGGACTAACTACAAATGTCTATGCCCATTTCACTCAGAGAAGTCACCATCCTTTTCTGTTTCTTCAATCAAGCAGATTTTTAACTGCTTTGGCTGTGGTGTGGGTGGTAACGTTATAAGCTTTATACAAAAGATGGAGAGACTTGAGTTTGTAGAAGCAGTAAAATTTCTAGCAGATAGAGCAGGAATAGAAATAGATGACAGCAAAAGTGAACAACAACTAAACAAGCTAAACCTATTTAAATCGCTATATAAGATAAACCAAGAAACCGCAAGATTCTTCTATAGTCACTTAAATAAGACAGCAGTGCCTATGAATTATCTCTTAGGCAGAGGATTAAATGAAAGCACTATAAAATCCTTTGGACTAGGTTTTGCCCCTGATGCTTGGAGCGGCTTACTATATCATTTAAGACAAAAAGGCTATAGCCAAGAGCTAATGATAAAGGCAGGGCTTATAACGAAGAGTGAAAAAAGCAGCGGTTATTATGACAAATTCAGAAATAGAGTAATGTTTCCCATAATTGATTTAAAGGGGAATGTAATAGCCTTTGGTGGTAGAGTCATGGATGATTCAAAGCCCAAATACCTTAACTCTCCAGAGACACCGATATTTAACAAGGGTGAGAATATCTATGGTCTGAATTTTGTAAAGAAGCAACAAAATATAGAAAATATAATCGTTGTAGAAGGCTACATGGATGCAATCTCACTTCATCAATATGGAGTGACAAATGCAGTAGCATCCTTAGGAACGGCATTTACAGAAAATCAGGCTAAACTGCTTAAAAGATTTTCAAACGAAATTATAATAGCGTATGATTCAGATATTGCCGGTCAGACTGCCACACTTAAAGGGCTGGCTATACTAGAGAAGGAAGGTTGTAATGTCAAGGTACTCACAATTCCTTCCGGCAAGGATCCGGACGAATTTATACGAAAAGAAGGCACCAATGCATTTAAAGAAAGAATAATAAAGAGCATTTCATTAATAGAATATAAAATAGAAAATGCAAAAAAAGGTTTAAATATAGAAAATATTCAAGATCGTATCAAATTTACCAAGGAATTTTCAATGGTGTTGAAGAATATTGAAAGCAACGTGGAAATTGAAGCATATATAAAGAAATATTCTAATACAATGCGAGTAAGTGAAGAAGCTATTTATGCTGAACTCAACAGACTGAAAGAAAAGCATAAAAGTGGAAATAATAAAATTGAAATAGATAATAGTAAGGTTAGAGAAGAAAAGCCTAATAAAGGCGAACTAATTGCAGAAATATACCTTCTCAACATATGTATGTATAACGCTGAGAAGGCAAAAAATATATTTAATACACTATCTCCTGAAAGCTTTACAGTCAACATAAGTAGAGAAATTGCACAAATAATTGTTAATAAGCTAAAAGAAGGAAAGAGCCTAAATGCAGGAGAGATAATAAGTAAGCTTGATAGTACAGAAAAGCAAAACAAGGCAGCAAAAATATTAAGCTATGAACTGCCTGAGAAAGAACTAGATGGTTTAATACTATCGAGTATTGATATTATAAATAAAGCAAAAATAGAAAGAAGAATACAAGAACGAACTACTAAGATGAATGAGCTTTTTCAGACAGGAGAGAAAGATAAGGCAAATGAAATATTTAATGAAATTAAAGAGTTACAAAGGAACAGAAAGTAGAATCCTGAAAGGGAGGGGATATAATGTCTAATGAAGAACTAAAAATGTCATATATAAAAGAGCTTGTAGATAAAGGTAAGAAAAGTGGGATATTGACATACAAGGAGATTGTTGACACTTTTGAAGAAGTAGATATGAATCCCGACCAAATAGACAAAATATATGAATATCTTGAGACAAAAGGTATAGACGTTGTAGGAATTGTTGAAAACGATATAGATATTCCTGCAATAGAAGATGAAGAGGTTGAAGAGATCGAACTGGATATTACTGTACCTGAAGGTATTAGTATAGATGATCCGGTTAGAATGTACCTAAAGGAAATAGGCAAAGTTCCTTTACTTAACTCTGATGAAGAAGTAGAGCTGGCTAAAAGAATAAATGTAGGTGATCTAGAAGCCAAGAAAAAGCTTACAGAAGCAAACTTGAGACTGGTTGTAAGTATAGCCAAAAGGTATGTTGGCAGAGGAATGCTATTCTTGGATCTTATACAAGAAGGCAATCTAGGCTTAATAAAAGCAGTAGAAAAGTTTGAGTATACTAAGGGTTTCAAATTTAGTACTTATGCTACTTGGTGGATTAGACAAGCGATAACAAGAGCAATTGCAGACCAAGCGAGAACTATAAGAATACCTGTTCATATGGTTGAAACAATAAATAAGCTGATTAGAGTAACAAGGCAATTGCTGCAAGAATTAGGCAGAGATCCTTTGCCTGAAGAGGTTGCAAAGGAAATGGGCATGACAGTGGAGAAGGTAAGAGAAATTATGAAAATAGCTCAAGAGCCTGTATCCTTAGAAACTCCTATAGGCGAAGAGGAAGACAGCCATTTGGGAGATTTTATACCTGATGATGATGCTCCTGCACCAGCTGAGTCAGCTGCGTTTACAATGCTAAAGGAGCAGTTGTTTGAAGTACTTGATACACTTACCCCCAGAGAGGAAAAGGTTTTAAGACTTAGATTTGGACTGGATGATGGTAGAGCAAGAACTCTAGAAGAAGTTGGAAAAGAGTTTAGCGTAACGAGAGAACGTATAAGACAAATAGAAGCAAAAGCGTTGAGAAAGCTTAGACATCCAAGTCGCAGTAAAAAGCTAAAAGACTTTTTAGAATAGAATTACGTAAACATAAGGAAGTAATAGTATTATTAAGTTTTTACAATCAAAATAACAATAATTGAGTATAATAACAGAAATTAATATTGACTTTTAGATAAAAACTTAGTAAAATATATTTTGTCAGTTGACGTTCCTCAATAGCTCAGTCGGTAGAGCATGCGGCTGTTAACCGCAGGGTCGTAAGTTCGAGTCTTACTTGAGGAGCCATTTGGGCCTTTAGCTCAGTTGGTTAGAGCAACCGGCTCATAACCGGTTGGTCCGGGGTTCGAGTCCCTGAAGGCCCACCATATATAAAAATTACCTGATACAAGCTTAATGTATCAGGATTTTTGTTTTTTTGTTATTCTTTTGGATGCGTTATTTCTTCTTTCTGTTCATCAGTAAGCACATTGTTTAGATATTCCATTGTTTCTAGTTGGTTTGAGAGCTTTTCAGCTTCTTCAGTCCATTCCTGATTGGTTCCGCCCCATTTAAATTTCTGTATTACATCGGTATTCATTACTAACTTTTTGCTCATACAGTTCACCTCTAATAAAAATATTTTAATAGTTTAAACTATAAATGATAATATTATTTTGTACATTAATTTAAAAAAAATTAAGAAATTATAGTATAATAGTAGAGATATCACTCCAATAAAATGAAATATCGAGATAAAATTACAAAGGATGATTGATTTGAAATTATCACCAAGATTGCAAATAATAGCAGACAGCATTATAGGCTGTGATACTTTAGCAGATATTGGCACAGACCATGCGAGTCTTCCAATTTATCTTGTGAAAAAAGGCTCTGTCAAGAGTGCCATTGCTTCTGATATTAACAAAGGGCCAATAGAGATAGCAGAAGCTAGAATAAAAAGCAATAGATTAGAGGATAAAATCCAAACAAGGCTGGGAAGCGGCTTGACTATACTAAAACAGAATGAAGCAAATATCATAGTAATTGCAGGAATGGGCGGTATGCTGATTGCAGATATAATTGAGGCAAGCATAGCAGTTGCGAAGTCGGCAGAAGCTTTGGTTCTTCAGCCTATGCTGGACTCTGGAAGACTTAGAGCATATTTGCTACAAAATGATTTTGAAATAACTGATGAAGAATTAGTGAAGGAAGGTCGTAAGCTCTATGAAGTTATATGGGTCAGAAAAGCAAATAAACCTCAGCCTATTGAAAGTTATTTGGATATTGGACCAAAGCTAATAGAGAAAAAACATCCCCTTGTAGGCGAGCTTGTAGATAAGAAAGCAAAAGAAATACAAAAAGTTATGAATAAGCTTGTGGGAATAGAAACAGAGACAGGGAAGATAAGGCTGGATGAGTGCCAAGAACTATTAAAATACTATAATGAGGTGAAAAAGTGGCTACAGTAAAATGTCAAACCATAGCAGGCATAATTGAAGAGTTGGCTAGTAAGAAGCTTGCTGAAGCATGGGATAATGTAGGACTGCTCATAGGAGACGGAAGCAGTAAGATAAATAAGATAATGGTATGTCTTGATGTCACAGAATGGGTTATTGATGAAGCTATAGAGCAGAAGGTAGATATGATTGTAAGCCATCACCCTGTGATATTTGGTAAGATAAATAGAATAACAGCAGATACAGTTCTCGGTAGAAAAATTCTAAAGCTAATATCAAATAACATAGCTGTATATTGTGCACATACAAATTATGATATGGCTAAAGGCGGCTTAAATGATTTGTTTGCAAACCATTTGGGTTTTAACAGCTTTGAGCTTATTGAACCTCTACATACAGAGAAGCTATATAAGCTTATAGTGTACATACCAAAGGGACACGAAGATAAAATCTTCAAAGCTCTTGTCACTGCTGGAGCAGGTCATATAGGCAACTACAGCAGCTGTAGCTATAGGACGGAAGGATTAGGAACCTTCTTGCCAGAAGAGGGAACTCATCCCTTTATAGGAGCTCAGGGCAAGCTTGAGGAAGTAGAGGAAGTAAAACTAGGAACATTAGTTCCTCAAAGCATACTAAACAAGGTACTCAAGGCTTTAATAAAGGCACATCCCTACGAAGAGCCTGCTTACGATATAATGCCTATAGATAATCCAGGTGATTCTTATGGTATTGGAAGACTTGCACAGCTACAGAGCGAAACAACCTTAGCAGTATATGCTGAAGCTGTAAAAAAAGCCCTTAAGCTTGACAAAATAAAATTTGCAGGAGATCCAAACAAGGTAATAAAGAAGGTTGCTTTGCTAAATGGTGCAGGCAATAAATTCACAAGTGCTGCAAGGTTTGCAGGTGCGGATGTACTTGTAACCGGGGACATGCAGCATCATGAAATATTAGATGCTGTAGAAGCAGGCTTGGGTATTATAGATGCAGGACATTTTGCCACAGAGAGTCTGATGATACCTGCTATGGCAGCATACTTAAGGGACAGGTGCAACACTGGAGGCTATGAGGTTGAGATAATTGAGTCAGAATCTAATAAGGATATAAGTGTTATCATCTAGGATGAACTATAAGGTATATATAAATATGCCAAAGAATACAGTATTTGATGTGTTGACGCAGAAGTACAATGCAAGTATAATAGTATTTGCTTGAGAAATTAAATTAAAAATTGAAAATGAGTAAGCTGGATGATCGCGGGTGTATAAGCACGCGAGGAAAGTCCGGGCTCCATAGGGCAGGGTGCCGGGTAATACCCGGTGGAGGCAACTCCAAGGATAGTGCAACAGAGATATACCGCTAACCTTCGTAAGAAGGCAGTAAGGGTGGAAAGGCGAGGTAAGAGCTCACCAGCGTTTGGGTAACTAAACGGCTATGTAAACCCCATCTGGAGCAAGACCAAATAGAGAAGAAGCTTCCTTGAGAAGCAAGGAACTGCCCGTTCCTCTTCCGGGTAAGGCCGCTTGAGCGTTACGGTAACGTCGCGCCTAGATAGATGATCATCTAAGACAGAACCCGGCTTACAGGCTTACTTATTTATAAATGTAAAAAACACTACGTTAATACGCAGTGTTTTTTTATTAGCTGTAACAATTTAATATCCAACATATTCCAAACTTGTCCATTACACTTCCAGACAAATCATACTCACCCTTTTTCTCTTGTAAAGGTGTATTTCTTTTACCCTCTTCCAAAAGCTTATTATATGTTTTCTCTATCCACTCTCTGTCCTTGCTTGAAATCTCAAATGTAATGTTATCTCTATTATTTGGATTATTTTTTATGTCTGAATCAAATATAAGGACAGGTGAGTCACTCATAACAATTGAGAAAATTGAATCACTGCTTTTAATATTGAGTTCTGCTCTATAAATTAAATCCTTACATTCAGGTGATAAATCAAAGTTGAATAACTCTGATTTATCGCTAAAGGTTAATGCTTTAACCTCATTTAGTTCAAAAATTTGAGTGTAAAAATCAATAGCTTTTCTACAATTTCCGAAAAACGTTACACATGAAGATACTTTAATCATAAAAATATTCCTTTCTTAGGTAGATTAGGGACTGTGTTACTAAAATTACATTTTTACTATCAAGATTATATCAAATTAATAAAACAATATCAATTTTTTCTGCTATTGGGCAGACACATAGGTCTGCCCCTACATAGTATACATAGTATAGTGTATTTTTGATTTGCAGAAGTTTGTCTCCTTATACCTGTTATAGCATTGATTATACTTGTCCCTTCTGTTAGAATAATAATGATTTTTAAAGTATCGGAGAAAGTATTATGATTGATAATAGATATATTAAATATTTGATTTTAGCTATGACTATATTTTCTGTGACTATATACTGGGGAGCTTATGCATCAGCAGTTATAGCCTTTTTTATAGTTTTTATAAATAACCGAAAGCTTGTAATTGCTTTTGTGATAGAGCAGAAGCCAATTATATTTTTGGCGGTCTCGCTTATATTGTCCACTATTTTTTCTAGGACTTTCAGCAATAGCCTTATAATAGATGCTATTCTTTTATTACATTTACTTGCTTTTATTGTTCTAGTTGTAGGTACTAGGCTGGAGGAGCTTGAAGGGCTATTTAAGCTTCTTAATACTCTAGCTATATGTTTGTGTATATATGGTATCTATCAATACCTTACAGGGGATCTTGCCATCAACAAAAGCTGGACGGATCAAAAGACCTTTGGTAGTCTTGTTAGAATTTATTCTACTATGCGTAATCCTAATATTTTCGCAGGGTATTTAGTCTTCAACATAAGCTATGCATCTGCATATCTAATAAAAAAGAAATCGGATATATATACTGCTATAAATATTTTGCTCTCTTCTATATGCTTGATACTTACTTACTCCAGAGGTGGTTTTATAGCCTTTATTGCGGCTATGCTAGTTATTATGGTGCTTTGCAGGGAGTGGAAGGTAGCTGTTTATTTGGTAATTATGGGTATTTTGTATTACAGCTATAATATGATAGGGAATTTAAATAGAGCAGACCTAGGTCTTCTAAATACTGATAGCAGCAGCTTGTACCGCATGGAGATATGGAAGGCGTCCTTCAATCTGTTCTTAAAAAATATTGCATTTGGCAGTGGACCGGGAAGTGTAATGAAATACTTATCCTTCAGCTCCGCTAAACTAAAGGGTTTTATAATGCACTCACACAATATCCCGATACACTTGTTTGCAGAAACTGGACTTGTCGGCTTTACTTCCTTTACGGTTATCATATTTACTTGCTTAAAAAAATTCATTAGCTTTTGGAAAGAGCATAGAGACAGTTCCTTTTCTTATATAGCTGTTGGCTTTGCTGCTTCAATTACTGCATTAATGGTACATGGCTTGGTGGATTGCGTAATATTTGTCCCTACAAGGAGTATAGTGTTTTTGATATACCTTAGCCTGTTTCCAATATTGTTGTACAATATGAGGAAGTTAAGCTTAAAATGAACGGATTACTTTAAGCTTAGGGTGTTAAATACCTGCTTAATTGTAAAGGTTCCAGTTAAGAGCAGTGCAGATACATATACTATTGTACCTGAGATAAGAGCTGCTAAGAGGGCATTACCAGGGTTTAATAGTCTAATAAAATATTCATACGCAAAACGCAAGGTAAATATCATAAATACAAAGCTTATAAAGGGTTTAGCAAGCAGCTTAATTAGTTTGAAATTTAGCAGCTTGATTTTTTTTAGGTCTAGTGAATTCTTAAAAACAATAAGCACAGAGCTTATATTGAAGCCGATTATATATCCATATATATTTATCCTAGGCATTGGAATTAGTATGTAAGAGCATAATATGAGTATAGTTATATTTATTATTGAGTAGCCCAATACTTTGCTTTGCATTCCTAAACCATTTGAAATGGCAAAAAGCGTAAATTCTAAGAAATGAAAGATACAAGCAAGAGATAGCCAGTACAATAAGCTACCAGCTTGTTGATTGTTAAAAAAGAACATTGAAAGCTGATTAGGAAATGTGAAAAACAGAGCAGTAGTACCAAAACCTAAGGTAGCTGCTATTTTTATTGCGGTTTCGCATTGTCGCCTAAGTACCACCCAGTTTCTTGAGGTATAAGCTGCGGTTATAGCTGGTACTAAAGTAATTGAGAGGGAAGCTATAATTATAAATGGGAAAAACAGTAATGGCATAGCCATACCCATCAGTTCACCATACAAAGACAGTGCATTTTGTTTATTATAGCCTGCTGCTATAAGCTGAGTTGGCACTATAACTGCACAGAGCATTTCCATAATGGTTGACAGAGCACCACTTACAGAAAGGGGTATTGCATTTGCAAGTATCCTGTTGATAATACCAAAGCTTGTATCTGTAATAGAATGCTTTTGATTTATATAGCTGTATTTCTTTTTCAGATAAACAGTGAAAAGTAGCAATAAGCTTACTAATTCTCCTGCGGTCATCGCAAGCATTGCACCTGCACATACATATTCTATGCCATAAGGAAGCATAATTTTAACTGCAACAATCAAACCTGCAAGTCTTACAACCTTTTCAGCTACATCAATTAGGGCAGGCGGTTTAACTTCCTGCAGACCATAGAAGTAACCTCTGATAACAGCTGACAACGATATGAATACTATTGCAGGGGTGAAGATTATAATAGAATATAGAGTCCTAGGGTCTTTTAGTATGTACAAAGATACTAAATCAGCATTAAAGGAAAGGCTTACTGCCAAAAGGATACTCCATGTACCAAACAGGGTACAGCATATAGTAATTATCTTGTGCATGTTTCTATAGTTGGATTTGATTTGCTGTTCAGCAATAAGCTTGGAAATTGCTGTGATAACTCCTCCTGAAACTAGTGTTATAAATAATGTATAGAGGGGAAGCACCAATTGATAAACACCAACACCTTCTGCACCTATTGAACGAGATAACAGTATTCTGAATGCAAATGAAAGCACTCCCGTGATTAGATTAGTCATCGTTAGTATAAATGCACCCTGTATGTAGTTTAGTTTCTTCAATTTCATTCACTCCTCAAACATTATTGTAATAGGATCGGGCGAAGAGCCCTATTATATAATATTTGTGGAGCTATGAAATTATTATAGGATATTACACGGGTATAAAAAAACACAGCAGGAGGGTTCCTGCTGTGTTTTTACTAGAGTATCTATTTATTTCTTATTTCAGTTACTATTTCATTAACAAGCTTAATTGTTATTGTAGTATTTATTGGCATGTTTTGTATAGCTATGCTTTCATTGTTGTAAAATACAGCTGTTTCAGGAGCTATAATATACAGTTTATAATCTTCGCCAACCTTTACATTAATTGTGCTGTGAGTTTGACTTGGATATACATTTATTAAGACACTTTCAATTAGCTGAACTTCATTTTTTGCAGCTATACTTGTGATTATACCATCAACCTTTGTTATTGTTGCTGACATGCCTTTTGTCAAAGCCGATAGGCTAACTGTAAGTCCTTCTAAAGTAATATTTGCATTTGTAGGAATAACGTAGGAAGTTACTATATTATTCTCTAAGAGCATTACTGTGTTGATTGTTGTATTTACTGAATCAATTTTACCGTTTATAGTTTGTATAGTTTGAGTTGCAGCTACTTTAGTAATAACACTGTTAGTTTTTGTAAGAGCTACAGTCATGTTTTCAGATAATGCTGATAATGCAACTGTTGTATTATTTAAGGTAATTTGAACGTTTGCTGGGATAGAGTATGCAGTTACAACACTATTTGCATCTTTTAAGCTAAGAACTCTGTTAGCTGCATCAACTGAGCTTACTTTACCACTTATAACTTCTACAATATCAATAGCAGTTTGAGCGGCTATTTTAGTAATAACACCGTTAGTTTTAGTAAGATCAACAGTCATGTTTTCTAATAATGCAGATAATGCAACTGTTGTATTGTTTAAAGTAATTTGAACATTTGCTGGGATAGAGTATGCAGTTACAACGTTATTTGCATCTTTTAAGTTAAGAATTCTGTTAGTTGCATCAACTGAGCTTACTTTACCACTTATTACTTCTACTGCATCTAATGAGGTAATTGCTGTTTGTAATAGTAGGTTATTTGCTTTATCAGTAAAGTTTATTTTTTCTATTCCGTCAAAGTATGCAAGCTTAACTATATCATAAGGATATGTTATTACTTGTGCAACAAATGCTGCAGATGGATTTTGCTCTTCTACAATGGCTTTAAGATTGAATTTATCAGCTAGTATGGATGCTTTATAAACTTCATTAATTTTTATACTGAAGCCATCAGTAGGCATTTCTCCTCTTGCAGCTACAAGGTATATATATTGATCATATTTGAAAGCTGTATAGTTTTTTGTTAGCTTCAGAGTATCAATTTTACTTTTCATAGCTAAGGGTAGATTGTCATACTGCTCATGCTGTATTGTTAACAGTTGTTCTGTTGCTGTGCTTTCTTTTTTGTATTCAATAAATATTATATTGCTGTTACTGTCTAGTACAATTTCTATTACATCTCCAGCTTTTAGAATGTCTAGAGTATAATAGGTTGAGTCTTTATAAACTGGTGTATGAGGATTAACTTTATAAGTAGTTTGCTTATTGTTTAAAGTTAGTGTCATAATAGTACTAGCTTTGTCATAAGACAAGAAGATGCCTTCCATTGCGTTATTGTTTTCTGTATCAGTATCGAGCTGGCCTTCTGCTCTATCAAGTATGACTGCCATTTCTGCTCTTGTTATAGGCTTATTAGGCTGGAATACATTTCTATCCCCTAGCATAATGCCTAGGTTGGTTATAACATATACATAACCTTTTGATGTACTTGGAATAGAGGCTGAATCATTGAAAGTTAATGTTTGATTCATGTTTTGGAGTGCTTCATCTCTTTTACCAAGTGCTCTTACTATATATTTTGCTATTTCATAACGTTTTGCAGGAGTTTTTGGATTAAACTTTCCATCCTCTTCAGGAATTATTATGCCTTGTTCAAGAGCTAATTCTAAGTATCCATAGCTCCATGGATCGCATTTACCTTTGAAGAATTCAGGCTGTTTCTTTATGGCTTCAGCTTCAGTCTCTTGTCCTGTAAGCTTTAATACCATTGCTATTGCTTCTGCATGAGTAACGATATTCTTTGGTTTAAAAAATCCATTGCCCATACCGTCTAATATACCCATAGCACCCATTTTTTCAATAGATTTTTCTGCCCAAGATACATCTTTAGAATCTTTAAAATTCTTTAGAATATCTTTTATAAACTCTGTGGTGAAAATGTCCTCACCTGAATCTTTTTTAATGTTGTTGTTAAAGTTATCAGCAAATACTGGTGTTATTGCTGAAGACAATGCCAATGCCACTGAAAGGGTTAATGCTAGAATCTTTTTGTACATAAATTTACTACCTCCTTTTTGTTTTCGTTATATTATTCGTAAGAGCTACAGAATATCGGGTGTAGTTTCTAAAAAAGTTATATTTTACTGTAAATATTTTATATGAAAAAATACATAAGCGATGTTGACAACCTATAACTCATATGTTAATGTATTTAAGAAAACAACCTTTAAGTTTAGCACAGAGAGGCTAGTAAGGTAGTATATAAGCGCACTGCATAATTTTCTGAAACAGTGTAGTTGTAGCATAGAATATTATACCTTCTAGCCTTTGGCTGGAAGGTTTTTTGTATACCTTTAAAGATAGTCCGGAGAGACTAATAAGGAGGAATAATGATGAATTTAAAAGGAAAACATTTAATTGACCCAAATGATTTTAGCCTTGAAGAGTTAAATCATGTATTTGAATTGGCAGACAAAATGGTAGATAACAGAGAAGCTTATGGAAGTTTATGCAAGGGCAAGATATTAGGTACGTTGTTTTACGAGCCAAGTACAAGAACAAGATTAAGCTTTGAATCTGCAATGCTTCGACTTGGAGGTACTGTGCTAGGTTTCTCAGATGCAAGCACAAGTTCAGTTTCTAAGGGTGAGAGTGTAGCAGATACAATCAAAGTGTTAAGTACCTATACTGACATAGTGGTGATGAGACATCCGAAGGAAGGAGCACCAAAGCTAGCCTCTGAGTATTCCGATGTACCTTTAATAAATGGAGGAGATGGAGGTCATCAACATCCGACACAAACTCTTACTGATTTACTTACAATAAAAAGATTGAAGGGTAGACTTGAAAACCTTACAGTAGCCTTCTGCGGAGACTTGAAATTTGGTAGAACAGTACATTCATTAGTAAGTACCTTAGCAAGGTATAATGCAAATAAGTTCGTTTTCATTTCACCTGCAGAGCTTAGATTCCCAGAGCATATAAAGGAAGAGCTTAAGGAAAAGCACAATATAGAGGTTTATGAAACAGAGAGTTTGGAAGAAGTAATTAATAATGTTGATATTTTATATATGACAAGGATTCAGAAAGAAAGATTTTTCAATGAAGCTGACTATATGCGTCTTAAAGACAGTTATATTCTATCAAGAAGCAAGCTGCAAGAGGCAAAGATTGATATGCTTGTAATGCACCCGCTACCTAGAGTAAATGAAATAAGCTATGATGTAGATGATGACCCAAGAGCGGTATACTTTAAACAGGCTGCGTTTGGTGTATATGTAAGAATGGCCTTAATGGCACTTCAATTGGGGGTGGATGTTAATGTTGAAGGTAAATAGTATAAACTGTGGTATAGTTATTGACCATATCTCTGCTGGAAAAGGAATAAAAATATTTGAGAAGCTTAAGCTGGGAGAGGCAGATTTCCCTGTTGTACTACTGATAAATGTGTCTAGTAACAAATTTGGGAAAAAGGATATAATTAAAATTGAAAACAAGATTGATTTGGATCTGACAATGCTAGGTCTTATTGACCCTAGTATAACAGTTAATATAATTGAGAATGATGAAATAGTTAACAAGATGGTTGTAACCATACCTGCTGAAGTAGAGGGAATGTTTAAATGCAAGAATCCAAGATGCATAAGCAATTTTGATGAATATGTTACACCAAGGTTTGAGCTTGCACATAAAAACGGTAAGATAAAATATCGCTGCTGTTATTGTGAAGAGCTTACTTCATATAATATATAAATTTTATAGAGGTGACGGTAAATGGAACAATATAAGAAAGAGTTTATAGAGTTTATGGTTGACTGTGGGGTAATGACCTTTGGAGATTTTGTAACCAAAAGCGGAAGGAAGACTCCATTTTTTATAAATACGGGGAATTTTAAGACTGGATCACAGCTTAGCAAGCTCGGAGGGTTTTATGCAAAAGCCATAGATCAACATTTTAAGGATCAATTTGAGATTCTGTTTGGTCCCGCATATAAGGGAATTCCTCTGAGTGTAGCAACAGCAATAGCACTAAATAATCTCTTTTACACTGACATTGCATATTGCTCCAACAGGAAAGAGATAAAGGATCATGGAGATAAAGGAATTCTCATGGGTGGCAAACCAAAGGATGGAGATAGGGTAGTTATCATAGAGGATGTGACCACTGCTGGTACTTCAATACATGAGACTATGCCAATTCTAAAGGCTCAGGGAGATGTAGATGTAATTGGTCTGATAATTTCCGTAGACAGAATGGAGAAGGGTGCAAGCAATAAATCAGCCTTTCAAGAGCTGCAAGAGCAATATGGGCTAAGGACTCATGCAATAGTTACAATGCAGGAGGTAGTGCTGCATCTTCACAACAATAACATAAATGGCAAGATTATTATTGACGATGAAATGAAGCAAAAGATAGAGGAATATTATAAGATTTACGGAGCATAGAAAAGTAAAAAAACTGTGGCAGACATTTTGTCTGCCACAGTTTTTTGTTTATCTCAAATATGCTATTAGAAGCTTTGCTGTATTTTCTATTGAATCTACATGAGTTCTTTCGTAGGCGTGTGATGCATATATACCTGGTCCGATAAGTGCTACTTTTAGATCACGTCCTGCTTTTAAAGCTGCACCGCCGTCGGAGCCATAGAATGGATATGTATCAACCTTATACATAACACCAATTTCCTTTGATAGCTTTACAAATCTGCTTCGAAGCTCAAAGTCATAAGGACCGCCACTGTCCTTTGCACATATGGATACAGTGTATTCATCGGAGTTTTGACCATCTCCCAAGGCACCCATATCAACACAGAGAAGCTCAGATACTGAGTCGTCAATACCATGGCTAGCTCCATGACCTAGTTCCTCATAGTTTGTAATGAATATTTGAACATCATTCTCTGGGACTATATTGTTTTCCTTCATATACTTACAAGCACCGATTATAATAGCTACACTAGCTTTATCATCTAAGTGTCTTGTCTTAACAAAACCACTTTTTGTTATTCTAAATCTACTCTCAAAGGAAATATAATCTCCTACCTCTATACCAAGTTTCATTACATCCTCTTTTGAGAATACCTTCTCATCGATAACAACCTCGAAGTTTTCTATAGTACGCTCCATGGTTCGTGCGTCTGCATGAACATGTACAGAAGGCTTGGTGGTATAAATTGTACCTGTATAGCTTTTATCTTCTGCTGTATGTATTATACAGTTTTCACATTCTATTGATTGAGACATATAGAAGCCTACAGCTGTAATAGCTAGCCTGCCGTTGTCTTTGATCTCTTTGACCATAGCACCTAAGGTATCGCCATGAGCAGTAATTGCCTTTTTAGCCCCGCTGTTTTTTCCTTTATAATATGAAATTAGCCCACCCTTGTTGGTGTACCTAACTTCCATGCCAAGCTTATTGAACTCTGTTTCAATTATTTTCATTACATCCGTGGTCATTCCTGAAGGACTTGGTGTAGTACAAATCTTTTCTAGTACTTGTAAGGTATAATCCATGTCAATCATAATGTACCTCCTGTATTGATTTAAAACTCGAATTTGTCCTTGAAGTATTGAGATAGCTCGTCAATCTTTATTCTCACTTGCTGCATTGTATCTCGCTCTCTTATAGTTACGCTCTGATCTTCAAGGGATTCAAAGTCGAAGGTGATGCAGTATGGAGTACCGATTTCATCCTGTCTTCTGTAACGCTTGCCTATGCTGCCGGTTTCATCATATTCACAGTAGTAATTCTTAAGCAGATTTTCATAGAGCTTGAAAGCATCAGCACCAAGCTTCTTTGAAAGTGGCAGCACTGCAATCTTAACAGGTGCCAAGGCTGGATGTAGACGAAGTACAGTTCTAACGTCACCTTCTGCTATCTCTTGTTCATCATATGCATCGCATAGGAAGGCTAAGGTTACCCTGTCGCAGCCTAGAGATGGCTCTATGCAGTAAGGCACATACTTTTCGTTTGTAGTTGGGTCAAAGTATGACAAATCATCCTTTGAATGCTCCATATGTCGTTTGAGGTCAAAGTCTGTTCTATCAGCTATACCCCAAAGCTCACCCCAGCCAAAGGGAAACTTGAACTCTATATCAGTAGTTGCATTGCTGTAGTGTGAAAGCTCTTTTTGTTCATGATCACGCATTTTTATATTTTCTTCCTTGAGTCCAAGGGAAAGCAGCCAGTTTTTGCAGAAGTCCTTCCAATAATAAAACCATTCTAAATCTTTACCAGGCTCACAGAAAAACTCCAGCTCCATTTGCTCGAATTCCCTTGTTCTGAATGTAAAGTTTCCTGGGGTTATTTCATTTCTAAAGGTTTTACCTATTTGTGCTATACCAAAGGGAATTTTCTTTCTTGTACTTCGTTGAACATTTTTAAAGTTGACGAATATACCCTGTGCTGTCTCTGGTCTCAAATAAAGCTCTGCTTTTGAATCCTCTGTAACACCTTGAAAGGTCTTAAACATCAGATTGAACTTTCTTATATCTGTAAAGTTTTGCTTGCCGCAACTTGGACAGGCTATATTATTTTCTTTCATGTACTCTAAAAGCTGCTCATTGCTCCAGCCTTCAACTTGAAGCTGTTTACCGTTAGCTGCGTTCCAATCCTCTATAAGCTTATCTGCTCTGTGTCTTGTCTTGCACTCCTTGCAGTCAATAAGTGGATCGCTAAAGCCGCCTACATGACCTGATGCAACCCAAACTTGAGGATTCATAAGTATAGCACAGTCTACACCTACGTTGTACTGGTTTTCCTGTACAAATTTCTTCCACCAAGCCTTTTTTACGTTGTTTTTCAGCTCAACACCTAGAGGACCGTAATCCCAAGAGTTAGCTAAGCCTCCGTATATCTCAGAGCCTGGAAATACATAACCTCTGTTTTTGCTAAGAGCAACAATTTTATCCATTGATTTCTCAACTGCCATAATACCCCTCCTAATTTGCTGTAATATTTAAAATAAAAATAATTATACCTTAAACTCTACTCTAAGTACCTTACCTATCAGCCTCATATCCTTCTTCTCTATTGCGAAGGTTTCATAATCTGGGTTTTCTGGATAAAGCACTGCCATGGTGTCTGATACAGTCTTATATCTTCTTATGTAAGTAGTGTTTTTGTAAGTAAAAAGAACCATATCCTTATCTCTGATAGAATCAGTAAGGAACACAAGTGCAAGGTCACTTTTCATTATTCTAGCACCCTGCATACTATTGTCTTGCACCATATAGTATATGAACTCTTCACCTGTCACATTGTTGTTTTTTCCTTGAAATACAGGCTCAAATTTCTGGTCAATTATATCCCCTTCAAAGGGTACGCTTTTTCCGATAGTTATCTTGTTGACTACTGGTATCTTTCGTACTGCCTTGCTAATAGCGTCTGAAATAGTATTCACATTACCTTGTTTATTATCTACAGATTTTGTATTTATAACCTTTGGGGCGTTGGATGCTATAGATACTTTTTGCTCAGGCTCTTCATCGAAGTAGTCTGAGAAGTAAGCAGGCTCTATTGCATCTATGTTGACTCCCAAGACCTTAGTAATTGTATTTGTAAACTGAGTAGTGGGTACCTTTTTACCTTCTTCAATTTCAATAAGAGCTGACTCTGAGATGCCACATTTCTTTGCAAGCTGCTTTGCTGAAAGACCTTGTTTATTTCTTATATTTTTTATGTTTGTTCCTATTATACTCATTGCTAACCTCCATAAAGCGTTGGTATTCATTAAAATATTATATCATAAATTTGGTAACTAAAAAATATATTATATATTTTAAATGTACTGCATTATATCTTAAATACCTTCATGTCAGTATCATACAAGGTTGAAATATGATTTTAAATCGTGTATAAAGAGAATAGAAGATAATGTGTATAAGGGGCAAGGAATAGGAAAGTTTTTTTAGAATAATTTGTGATATTGAAACATTATGTACAAAAAGTTAAAATTATATTTATGGGTAGAATTAAAAGGGGGCAATGAGATGTTAACAGGAAAAAATGTAAGACTGCGTGAGCTTCGTAAGGCAGATTTAGAGATTATTAATGAGATAAGTAATGAAGAGGATGTAATCATAAATCTATCTACTAGAATCCCTGCTCCAATGCCTTTGGGTGTTGAGCAAAACTGGTACGAAGATTATACAAAGAAATTTGGTACAGATTTTGTACAGTTTGTAATCGAGAAGCTGGATGGAACAGTAATAGGAAAATGTGGCACTGTGCATATAGATTGGAAAAATGCCTGTACTACTATATGGGTATTTATAGGCAAGGGTGAAAACAGAAGCAAAGGCTATGGCACAGAAGCATTAACCCTTTTTGTTAATTTTATATTTCAGGAAATGAATATAAATAGAGTACAGCTCTTGGTGTTTGATTTTAATGCCAGAGCAATAGCAAGCTATGAGAAAATTGGCTTTGTTGTTGAAGGTGAGTACAAGCAGGAAATCTTTAGACATGGTAAATACAATGGAGTTTATCAAATGAGCATATTGAAGCGAGAATATGATGCAACTAAGGGAGGCGATGCAGATGTTATTTAAGGGACAATTGGTAAATTTAAGAGCCTTGACGGATGATGATATAAAGCCAAGTGTGGATTTTATGAACGATATGGAAATTGTTTTAAACCTAGATGATGATGCACCAATGCCTCAGAGCTATGAAACACAAAAAGAATGGTTTGAGGAAGCACGAAAAGATAAGAAGAGCTACAAAGACTTCTTCTGGGCAATTGAAACAAAAGAGGGCAAATTTATAGGGGGCTGCGGTGTAAACCATATGGATGGTAAAAACCGAGTTGCCCAAGTAGGAATATTTATTGGTGACAGAGATTGCCTTGGAAAGGGCTATGGAACTGATGCTATGAAGGTTTTATTAGAGTTTTTGTTTGAAGAATACAATGTAAACAAGGTAAAGCTTATGGTTTTTGATTTTAATAAAAGAGCTATAAAGAGCTATGAAAAATGTGGCTTTAAGACAGAAGCAATGCTTAGAGAATCAGTATTTAGGTATGGGAAATATCACGATATGCGATCAATGGCAATCTTGAGGGAAGAGTATTTCAAAAACAGAGGTGTTTAGATGAGTGAAGAATTACCAAAAGATAATAATGAGTTTGAGGAGATAGTGCCTTTAGGGCAAAATAAGAACTTCACACTTATAATGTTAGCAAGATTTGTATCCTTTTTAGGTGATAGCGTACATGGTTTCACATTAACTTGGTACATTCTAAATGTAATCGGACAGGGCAAGGTGCTAGGCTGGATGCTATTTTTCTCAATACTGCCTGCAATAATTATTGGTCCTTTTGCCGGAGTTCTAGCTGATAGGTTTGATAGAAGAAAAATCATGATAATAATGGATGTTATTAGAGGATGCTTTGCTATTTTTCTTGCTTATTTAGTTATGATTAATCAAGCTCCCTTATGGGTTCTTCTATCTATAACAGTAGTTTTATCAATTTGCGGTTCGATTTATTTCCCGGCTAGCGGGGCTCTTTTCCCCAATCTAGTACATCAGAGGCAGCTTATAAGAGCAAATGCTATTGCATCTTTTTTAGGAACATCTACAGCTATAATGGGACAGATATTTGGCGGATTTTTGTATGATTTAATAAATGCACAGGGGCTCTTTTTTGTAAATGGATTGACCTTTTTCTTTGCGGCAGCTTGTGAGTCCTTTGTGTTTGTGCCAAACTTGACAAATAGTATCGAAACAAAGGCAAACCATTACTTTAAGAATCTTGCAGAAGGCTTTAAATATGTATACAAGACAAAGGCATTATTGGCAATGCTGCTGTTTGGTGCTACTGTAAATTTCTTCTTTTTTCCGATACAAAATATTGTACAACCTTTTATAGGAAATAAGATACTATTATTAGACTCAAAACAATTTGGTTTTGTTGTAGCCTTTTTCCAAGTAGGTATGATCGTAAGTGTACTGCTTCTGCAGTTCCTTCCTCAGCCAAAGAAGAAATATAGATTTATGCTTTGGAGTATGTTTGCACAATCATTAGGACTTTTATTATTGGCAATACCAATACTTCCATTTATAAAGTCTCTTATAGGAGACAATACAACGATATTTATTGCTTTATATAGTACGATAATCTTAAGCAGAGGACTAGCATTTGGACTCACAAATGTTCCAATGCAGGTTGTGTATCAATCTCTAACTCCAGATGAATATAGAGGTAGAGTGTTTGCACTACAGGGTGCAGCATTCCAAGGTTTTATGATGATTTCTATGCTGCTTGCAGGCAATCTTATTGACATATTCCCTGCATATCAATTATGCATATTTGCAGGAGTAGCTATGGGAATTGCATGTTTGTTAATGTTTAGAGTAAAAGCTACACAAGATATTTAATAATAAAAAAAGCACTCCGATTGGAGTGCTTTTTTTATTATTTTTAGTTGTAATTATTTACCTGACATTGTTCTTTCAGCTTGCTCAATAAGTCTTCTTACCATATTGCCGCCTACTTTACCTGCTTCTCTAGCTGTGATATCTCCATTGTAGCCTTCTTTTAGGTTAACGCCTACTTCTGAAGCTATTTCATACTTCATTCTGTCTAGAGCTGCTGTTGCTTGAGGTACAACCTTTTGATTTGTTCTTGCCATTTAATATCACCTCCTGCTATTATGTTTACCGTTTTTTTTGATTATATTAGTGTAATTTTTGGTTGTAATGGTATTGATTCTAGTCACAATTTAAGCTTTTCCATTACTTCTGCAACAAGACATTTTTGTAAAGTTTCCTGTTGCATTAATATTATTTGTACTAATATTAATGCATATTCTCATAAAATTCTGTATGAATTTCCATAATTATGAGTATACATAATGTGTTTGTGCAAAATGCTGAATAACAGTATTCATATATGTAAAATAATAAAATTGTATAAAATTTGCAAAAAGGTAGTTTTATATTTTAAAAAATTATGATATAAATATATTAAGGTCAGAGAAGGTCAAAGTCAAAGGAGAATGATTATGGATATTAACAGATTAACTCAAAAAACCCAACAAGCTGTATATGATGCACAAAACCTTGCTATGAAGCATAACCATCAAAGCTTAGAAAGCGAACATTTACATATGGCTATGATAATACAAAATGATGGCTTGATACCGAGATTGCTTGCAAAGATGAATGTGCCTTTCGACTTTTATTATAAGGATTTAAATGATGAGCTTGAAAAGCTGCCTAAGCTATATGGTGCAAGCAATACTTCTGTTTACGCTTCTCGCAGGTTTGAGGAGATTTTTGTCAAAGCAGAGGATGAAGCAAAAAAGTTTAAGGATGAATATATAAGTATAGAGCATTTGTATGTTGCACTGCTTGATGAAAACAATACTGCATCATCAAGGGTTTTTAAGAAATACGGGATAACTAAGGATAAGTTTCTTAAGGAATTGTCACTGGTTAGAAGTAATCAGAGAATCACGAACCAAAACCCTGAGGAAACCTATGAGGCTTTGAATAGATTTGGCAGAGACTTGGTTGAGGATGCCAAGAAAGGCAAGCTTGATCCTGTAATTGGGAGAGATGCAGAGATAAGAAGAATAATTCGTATACTATCAAGACGAACAAAAAACAACCCTATATTGATTGGTGAGCCAGGTGTTGGTAAGACTGCTGTTATAGAAGGTCTGGCACAACGTATTATGAAGGGTGATGTACCTGAAGGTTTAAAAAATAAGATAGTATTCTCGCTTGATATGGGAGCATTGATAGCCGGAGCTAAGTATAGAGGAGAGTTTGAGGAGAGACTCAAAGCAGTGTTAAAGGAGATAGAAAGCTCAAACGGTAAAATCATAATGTTTATTGATGAAATTCATAACATTGTAGGTGCAGGTAGGGCAGAGGGAGCTATGGATGCAGGAAACCTCCTAAAGCCAATGCTGGCAAGAGGAGAACTGCACTGTATAGGTGCTACTACTCTGGATGAATATAGAAAATATATTGAGAAGGATGCAGCGTTAGAGAGAAGATTCCAGCCTGTAATGATAGATGCACCTAACGTTGAGGATACTATATCTATACTTAGAGGTCTTAAGGAGAAGTTTGAAATACATCATGGCGTAAGAATACAGGATAATGCCCTAATATCGGCAGCAGTACTATCAAATAGGTATATCAGCGACAGGTTCTTACCTGATAAGGCGATTGATTTGATAGATGAAGCAGCGGCTATGCTTCGCACGGAGATAGACAGTATGCCCAGTGAGCTTGATGAGATTATGCGAAGAATAATGCAGCTGGAAATAGAGAGAGAGGCACTAAAAAAAGAAAGTGATGTACAATCGGAGCAGAGATTAGAAGCATTGAATCGAGAGCTGGCTGAGCTAAAGGCAAGCGGTGACTCCATGAAGGCTCAGTGGGAGCTTGAAAAGGGTAATATAAAAAACATAAGGGATATCAAAAAGCAGATAGAGGAAACTAAGCATGAAATAGAAAAAGCAGAAATGGAATACGATTTAAATAAAGTGGCAGAGCTTAAGTATGGCAAATTGATAACCTTAGAGAAGCAGCTAAATGATGAGAAGAGCAAAATGGAACAAAATAAGAGTATGGGACAGCTGCTAAAGGAAGAGGTCACAGATGAGGAAATCGGAGAAATAATCTCCAAATGGACAGGAATCCCTGTGACAAAGCTTATTGAAGATGAGCGAGAGAAGCTGCTTAAGCTGGATGAGATACTACACAATAGAGTTATAGGACAGGAAGAGGCTATATCAGCTGTTGCAGATGCGGTTATAAGAGCAAGGTCAGGCTTGAAGGATCCTAGAAGACCTATTGGCTCCTTTATATTTCTAGGTCCTACAGGGGTAGGTAAGACAGAGCTTGCGAAAGCACTAGCTGAGTCATTGTTTGACAGCGAGGATAATATAATACGAATAGATATGTCAGAGTATATGGAAAAGCATACAGTAGCAAGACTTATCGGTGCTCCTCCTGGATATGTGGGCTATGAAGAGGGTGGACAGCTTACTGAAGCTGTAAGAAGAAGACCTTACTCAGTTATACTTTTTGACGAAATAGAAAAAGCTCACCATGACGTGTTTAACATATTTCTGCAAATACTTGATGATGGACGCTTGACTGATAGTCAGGGACGTACCGTGGATTTTAAAAATACAGTTATCATTATGACCTCAAATATAGGCAGCATGTATTTATTAGACGGTATGGATGACAATGGAGAAATGAATCCCGAAGCAGAAAAGCTTGTAGAGGATGAGTTAAAGAGAAATTTCCGTCCTGAGTTCTTAAATAGAGTGGATGATATAGTGTTCTTTAAACCACTGACTAAGGATGAGATAAAGGAAATTATAGTTCTTCAATTTGCCATGATTGCAAAAAGGCTAGAGGATAGAGATATAAGTCTTACCCTAAGTGAAAACGCTAAGGAGCATGTGATAAATAATTCTTATGATCCTGTTTATGGTGCAAGACCTATAAAAAGATATTTGCAAAAGCATTTGGAGACCTTTATAGGCAGAGCATTGATTGCAGGAGAGATAAAAGACGGTGACACAATAGTTATCGACAGCGAAGATGGAAAGCTAGTATATAGGAAGAAATAAGATGCATACTATTTAATTTCTTGTTTATACATAATTTTACCTCCAAAGTAAAAGCTAAGGCTATGAAAAACACTATGGAGGTATTGTTATGAAATGTAAAAATTGTGCTCATTTTATTAAGAGCAATAGTGTAGAGTTTAGTGAGGATATCACAGATAAAATCGGTTCATGTAATTTAAGTGGTGCCATAACTAAATCAAAGGAGCAATGTAAAAATGGCAATTTTGAACGTAAATAAATGTTCTATATGTAGCCTCAATATGATATAATTTCCTTGGAAATAGGAAAGCAAGGAGGTATAACATGGAAGCAATACTTAAAAACCTTAATGATATTGAATTTGTAAAGCATCCAAAGCATATAGAGGTATATAAAAAGGATTTAACTAAAAATGATGAAAACGGCAGGATTTCTGCCAGCTATCTTAATATTATGCCTGGAGGAGAGCTAGTACCACATACTCATGAAGTCCTTGAGGTATTTTATATTATATCAGGAAGTGGAAGTGTTTTAGTTAACGGAGAACGTCAAAAAGCTACAACTGGAAGTGTTATAATAGCACCGGCAGGCAGTGAACATGGATTAAAAAATGACGGTAGTGAGATAATTGAGCTATATGCTGTATTCTCACCAGGAATATAATAATCACATTTATATTTTGGGCTGAAAAGCCCTATTTTCATTTTTTATATGAGGTGGAATAAATGATGAAGCAGATAACAATAACAGAGAATGAAGCAGAACAAAGACTGGACAGATTTTTAAGGAAATACCTAAAGGATTATAAGCTTGGTGATATATATAAGCTTTTTAGAACCAATAAGGTTAAGGTTAATAATAAAAAGCATAAAGAAAATTATATGCTGCAAGTAGGGGATATCATACAGCTTTATATATCAGAGGAGATAAAAACAGAAGCTGTGAAGTCGGTAGGTGCTGATAAACCTATAGATATTGTGTATGAGGATGATAACCTGATGCTTGTAAACAAGCCATTTGGTTTGCTGACTCATCCTGACAGTCCCGGTGACAACGACACTCTTATAGATAGAGTATTATATTATTTGCAGCAGGGGGAGAATTATAGTTCTTCTATGACGTTTACGCCCTCTGTTTGCAACAGATTGGATCGCAACACAGGTGGATTAGTGGTGGTTGCAAAGAACTATACTGCTCTAAAATCCATGAATAAGCTTATAAGAGAAAGAAAGATAAAAAAGCTATATCTTTGTGTTGTAAAGGGATTTATAAAAGACGCAGGAGAGGTTAAAAACTTTTTAGTTAAGGATGAAGAGCAGAATAAGGTAGAAATACTTGACCATGATCAGGATGGTGCCAGAGAAGTATATACCAGATATAAACCGATTAAGTCAAATGAGGATTATACCCTACTTGAGGTGGAGCTTATAACAGGCAGACCTCATCAGATAAGAGCTCATTTTGCCAGTATAGGACATCCCATAGTAGGAGATGTGAAATATGGTGATAAGCAGATTAATAGAATATTTAGAGACAGCTTTAGGTTAAATCATCAATTTCTATATGCTTATAAGCTGAAGTTTAAAGAAGCAGAAACAGGACTTGAGTACTTAAAGGGTGAGACTTTTAATAGTAAGCTTCCTGATTCCTTTGAAAGTATTGTGCAACAATTGTTTAGCAAGAAGGTGAAATAATGAACAATACAATAGAAAGAAAACTGCATAGCGTTATGCCAAATATTATAGACAAGCTGGAGCAGAACATTGAGTTCTTTAAAAGTCTTGATATAGAATTTGTAGCTAAAGGTCAGATTAGTAAAGCTGAACTAAGGGTTATAAATGATAAGCTTGTTTTTAAAGCTGGCAGAGATAAGCTTGAAATAATGCCTAAGCAGCTTACTCAGTTGATATTAGAAAAGGGCAAGCAATTTGACGATTGCATCATAAACTACTTGGAACGCGGCACAGGTATTACTATATGGACTGAGAAAAACAATGTAAAGATAAAATACAATGAAAAACAGTTTCAGGACAATATTGCTCATGATGATGTTACAGCTCGCAGCAATAGAGAGTACCTTGTAAGGGTAGGCGAAGCCGATGATTTGCTTAGAGAAATAGGTATTATAAGCACCCAAGGCAAGGTCAAAAATGACATGATAAGAAAGTACAACCAAATAGACAGATTTGTGGAGCTGGTTGAAGATATGGTAAAGCAAATAGGTTCAAGCAAAGATAGTATTACTGTGCTGGACTGTGCTTGCGGCAAATCGTATTTATCCTTTGTGCTAAATTATTATATAAAAGAAAAGCTAAAGAAAAACTGCTCTTTTGTAGGCTTGGATATATCAGAACAGGTTATAGCATCTTCTAAGCAAATGGCAGAGCATCTTGGTTACAAAAACATGGAATTTTTGCAAATGAACATACAAAATTACATGCCTACTCAGAAGATTGATCTTGTTATAAGCCTCCATGGCTGTGATACAGCTACTGATATGGCTATAGCGGCGGGAATAAGATATAACGCTGAGGCAGTAGTGGTAATCCCCTGCTGTCAAAGAGAGCTTTTAAATCAGTATAGCTATGAACCCTTCAAGAATATCACAAAGCATGGTATATTGAAGGCTAGACTTGCTGATGTGCTTACTGATGGTATACGAGGGGTAATTCTTGAAGCAATGGGCTATGAGGTATCAGTAGTAGAATACATCTCACCTCTGGATACTCCCAAGAATTTGATGATAAGAGCAGTGAAGCAAGGCGGCAGGAATAAAAAGGCATATGATGAATATCTTGTGCTTAAGGAAATGCTGGGTATTGATCCTACTCTTGCACAGTTGATAAATATATAAATAGTATAGAAGGCACCTCCTGGGGAATAATTCTAAGGGAGGTGTTTTTAATGCGTGAAAGAAAGGTGAAAGAGCCTATTGTCGGTATCGTAAATGCAAAGCATGTTGATAACTGTATAAAAGAAGCTTTGGACTTGATAAACGCCAAAGCTATAATAGGCGAGAATAAAACAATAGTCATAACTGCTAATATGGTAGACAAAAAATCAGCAGATAGCGGAACTGTTGTTCATCCTGATCTTCTAAGGAAAATTATAAGATATGCAAAGGATTTAAAGGCTAAAAGAATAGTGGTAGCCGCTGGCTCTGGAGGTGCACCAACAAATAAAGTTTTTGATGAAATAGGGTTTAACAGGGTCATAGAAGAAGAGCAGGTTGAGTTTGTAGACCTTAACTTTGGACCCTACTCAGAAATAAAGCTTAGCAGCAATATTGTACCTACTACAAAGCTAAATAAGCTTTTTGATGAAGCTGATGTACATATATCCTTTACACCAATAAAGATGCATAAGGAGGCTACGGTTTCGCTAGGTATAAAAAACATAGCACTGTCTTGGCCTCCTTCGGAAATACATGGGACACCTAAGAAACAGCTAGGCATCCATGAGGATTTACATGAGTTTATATATGCTATGGGTGAAGTGTTTCCTATAGATATTACCATTCTTACAGGTATGAACGGTATGTATGGTACAGGACCCAGCGACGGCAAAGCTGTACATTCTGATTTGATAATAGCAGGAACAGACCCTGTAGCGACAGATGCTGTTGCAGCAAGGATTATGGGTTTTTTGCCACAGGCTGTGCAGTATCTCTTCAAGCTATACAGAAGAGGTATTGGAGAAGCTGATGTAAAGAAAATGGACTTAAGAGGTGTGCCCCTAGTACAGGCTGAAGAGATGTACAGTATGGCAGCTTTGGGGGAGAAGATAGCTATAGATAGGAATAATATTCTTACTATTCATGGAGATTAGAGAGAACTATGAACTGATAAGGAAAATTAACGAAAATAGCGGAGAATTGAAGATTTTGAGAGCTAATTGCTTTAATTGCGGATAGTAGCATATAAAACGGTATTACACTGGTTAATAGGGATTGGATAGTGAGCAAAGGGGCTAAAACAGTGATATAATTAATACATAAATAAATATTTTACACTATTTTATATGTTTAGTTCGAAATATATAGAAAAGGAAGTTTATTATTATCATAACCAAATTCGAAAGGAAGAGGTGTTAGTATGCACGGTAATAATAAAGTATTACTTTCCAACTTGAAATACTTGAAAAACCTTGAACGACTTGTAGAAATTCAAATTAGATTGAATGATAACAAGGTTATTCAGGAGGCTAGAGAAAAACAAGGAAGTAATAGCTTTACTGCAACAAATCCTATTATCTAATAAAAATAACTCGGCGAAAGTCGAGTTTTTTTATTAGATATTTTATTTACCATTGATATATAATAAAATGTAGGGTATGAAACTAATTTGTGAAAAAGACAAAGCATATAGTGTACAGG
>JBAVGO010000150.1:0-2544 GCA_049684915.1 Lutisporaceae bacterium
TATCACACCCTATGTTTAAACCTAAATACAAACCCCTTAATAAAAATTCCCTCAAGACATAAGCCTGAGGGAACATAAAACTCACTTCAACTTTTACTTAAAATACTCTATACCACTTGAATTCAAGTGCAGCTCTTGCATACTCTAATTTATATGCCGTCAATTTTTGTTTTCTTGATCCTGACCTAACTTGCTGGTCTTTCCCCAAAATCGGTATTTAGAAAGCCTTCTAACTCTTCCATTGGAACACTTATTTCTGCAAAGCTAGTTGCACTATCATCTGCAGGCATATAGAAGAAAACTACATTTTCTCCTTCAAAGTATAGTCTTGCCCTTTCAGATTCCACTCCATACTTCAGCCCCATTGTTTTAGCTTTTTGGTCTAGCATTAATCTTACTGCAGCCTCGGATGTTTGATCTGCCTTTATTAAGTTATCAAACTCTATTGCATTTGAAGTTTTTATATCCAAATTAACACTTTGTTGAATATTGATTTCTCTGCCACCAGAAATTTTACCTATTCCTTTAAACAATACACTTATTATGTCCCTATCCATTTTTGTAATTATATAGTCTATACTTACATCCTGATACATTTCTCCTTTTCCATATATGTCATCAATCCTTTCCAGACTTTGATTCATATAGTCCATTAACAGTTGACCTGCATACCCCGATATTTGCGGATAGAATATTTTTGTATTACTGTTATTATTCTCTGATATTTTTTTAATAATTTCATAGTCCATTTCTTCATTATCTTTGCTGATATTTTTCTCTTCTTTTATATACTCATTACTAACTAAAATATCAGAAATAATATTGGTGGGTATAACGAATTGCACAATTCCCATATACCCTGGAGCAACCTCATATTTATCAAATGAAATTATCAGCTTACCTTCTGAATCAATATAGAAGCTTTGTTCTTTTGAAATTTTTTCAAACAGCTTCATAGTCCCTTTCTGCTCTATTCCTGCAACCCAATAAAACTTATTACTATCTACTTTATTTTGTTCTATCATTTGCTTTTTAATGTTTTCGTATATAATATCAACATATCTATCGTCTTTAAATAAGCTTGGTAAAGTAATTAGAATTTCATTTTTCTTATCTATGGTATCATACTTCATTGTTGTTGATGAAGAACCCACAGTATTAACCACATAACGACCTATAGAAAGTATTCTTTCAGTATCGGTCTTTACTTCATAACCGCTATTTACGCCTAAATGACCGCCACCGTTTTGCTTCAAGTCTTCCATGTCAGTTACAAATTGTTCATATAATTTTTTATTTTCGGCAAGGTATTTTTCATTTAAGCTGTTTTCTAAGGTTTTATTTTCCAAACCTTGTATGGCAGGTACTTTTATATTCGTATTGAAAGTATCTTCGTTTATAGTATATTCTCTGAAAGTTAGCACTTTTACTATACTACCTACAACTGGTACTTTTGATAGTGCTGCTGCAAACACCGGGCTAGTATTAGCCGCTACAGTAAGTACGATAAATACTGCAGCTATTGAAGCAGCTGCTATTCTTATTCTTTTAAAGTTATTATTATATCTCATGCTATTAACTCCACTCTCTTTCAAAGCTTTTCTTACTGCATAATCCAATTCTACAGGAATTGGTACATTCATATATTCCTTTTTCAACTTTTCCAATTTATTGTCCATCATGAATAGTCCTCCTTACCTTTAATCATTCATTTGAACACGTAATATTTTAAGTGATTTGTATAAACGTGTTTTTATTGTATTAACATTTTCATCTAGAATAACCGCAATTTCTTCTATTTTTAAATCCTCAAAAAACCTTAATACTACTACACTACGGTATTGAACAGGTAAATTCTCTAATGCTTTTTGAAGGTCTATATCCTCATATTGATCAACTATACTCGAATCATAATTGGATAAAGTTTCATCATCAACTACAACGATTTTCTTTCGTTTTCGAAGTAGATCTATTGAGGTATTTACTATAATTCTATAAAACCAAGTTTTTATATAATCAGGAGTTTTTAATGTATCCATCGTTGAAATTGCTTTATATATAGATTCCTGCACCACATCTAAAGCGTCATCAGCGTTTTTAACATAACTAAAAGCAAGCCGATAGTGACTCTCTTTATTTTTACTAACGTAATCTTCAATTTGTTTTTTTACATTACTTTTGCCCATTCGCACGAATAGCTCCTTTCCTTTCTTTTGTTTTGATACGTATCATATTGTTTTATACTTTATAGACGCCGGTGATATATAAAAAGTTTTAACATGGGTTTAAAACTAATAAGGTGCCATCCAAACCATCTCTAACTAACTCATTTTATACTAATTCATAATCAATTTCAGCTTGTAAATTAATATAAGCTATCCTCATTTTCAGAGAATAGCTTATACTAATTAAAATATATCTTTTTGATATTAGCAACAGAAGCAGTGGGGACGGTTAATGTGAAAACAACCACCCTTGTATAAACTAAATACTCAATAAATACACAACACAAATAAACCTGTGAATATTGCTTTATTTACAGGC
>JBAVGO010000151.1:0-5073 GCA_049684915.1 Lutisporaceae bacterium
GTCCTTTATATTGTTAAAAGCACTAGAGTCACTTCTGTTTGAAGTCTTTGGCACCTGTGGAGGTTTTCTGGAATATAAGAGAAAATAAAAGGTTGTTTCGGATACCCGCAACAACCTTTATGATTTAAGTGTACAAGCTGGGAGTTAAAAGTCAACAACCTGCATTCTTATTAACATGTTTCTTGATATCGCTTACGCAATATACATCATTTAGCAAGCTAACAAACACCGCACCCATCCAATATCAAAAACCGCCGCCCTTGATATAGAACAAACTCAAAAGAGCATCCAACCTGTATTTTTATTATAATATATATTTTCCAAAAATGCAATATATTTCTAAAAAGTTTTCTAAATAATTTTATCTTTTATGAAATACTGGTAGGCAATTTTTACAACCGTCATATCCTTTATTAAGTGCATCATTTAGTAAGTGATAGCTTCTTTGATGTACCTCATAAATATCCATTACTGAATCACAGCCTATTTTGTGGATTTCCTTATTATTAATATTTACAACATATTTAGGTACGGGATAAATATCCTTCTTTAATTGCTCAAATTCCAAATCAGCTGCAATAATTACCTCGCTATTTGTTACTTCTAATTCTTTCGTATTCATCTTCATTGGCCAAGGTATATATGGCAGATTGAAATTTAGCTTAGTTGATACAGTGAACTCAGGTATTCTTTTGACTATTTGTGCTTCAATGGCATTAGTTATCCAGTTTCGAAGCTTGGCAGGGCAGTTTTCTAATGGCGAACCGGGTTTGTCAAGGTTCCAGTAAGGCTTAATCTCAATAACCTTTATCACCAAGGATTGTTTGGTTTTATCCCATAGTAAAATACCTTTTGCATATTGCAGCTCGAGATTGTCAATACGAATATGCTGGTCAAAAAGAGTAACAGTTTTAGTTTTCTCATAAAGTGTAATTTCATCATCCCATGGTGTCCAGCTATTTGGTATACCAGGACTTGTATCTATGGTCACTTCATATTTGTAGGTGCAATCACAAGATAGTCTGAAATATGCACTAAATGCCATATTATATATATAAACTATATTGCCTCCCAGAAGGTCAAACTTCGGTTCGTTTTTAAGTGTCACATTAACATCATAATAGAAATCCATACCTTGATAGTCAATACTGGATCCAACAATCCCAGCGGTTAATATCTTTGTCATTCCATTACCGATAAAGCTTACTATCTCAGTTGCCTTATCAAAGAATTTATCTAGCTTCTCTACCTCAAAGGTGCCTGCTTTTGAAACAGATAAGGAATCCTTATTCTTTACCAAGCATAAATCGCCCTTACTGCCTATAGTTCTGTTAAACTGCGAATGAGTCCATACATATTTAAATACTTTAAAAATTGCTGTTTCTGATATAGCCAAGGCTATACTACAGTTCTTTGCAAAATCATGCAGCTTATCAGGGCTTCCACCATAATAGTCCATGAGATTTATACCTATAACCATTACAGTATCAGTAACCACTCTTATAGCATCTATATGTATTGGTATTATGCCTAAGTCCTTACCTTCATTGTCTTTAT
The DNA here is from genome assembly GCA_049684915.1 of Lutisporaceae bacterium. Classification (GTDB taxonomy): domain Bacteria; phylum Bacillota; class Clostridia; order Lutisporales; family Lutisporaceae; genus GWB2-37-7. Next base: position 1,558 of record JBAVGO010000151.1, read on the forward strand.
CAGGGGTGATATAATCTTTAATATCCTTTATTACAGCACTTAGACAAGGTAATTCTAGTCGCTGACATATTACATGGTTGGCGAAATACATATGCATAGCGTTCTCTACTATTGCGTCCATCTGTGCCATCATTTGCGGCTTCATTCCACCGCCATATTTAAGTGTCAATTCCTCAATATCAGCAGTGCTAAAATCAGCAACGAGCTTCATGTCACTACCAATAGATATAGGTACCAGAAGGGAGATGTTAGCATCAAATTTCAACTCAAGACCTTCCCATAACCAAAAATAAATACGCATTGCAAGGGCAACTCGAATTTGCTGATTATTTACACTGTCTCCTGATTCAAAGCAAATCAAAGGCTCCTGAGTCAATTTGAATCGGAAGTCCATTTTCATAAAAGGCTGCATATCAACAGGTACTTTCCCTTGAATATTCTGTGATGAACTCTTATTGTAATCCATTACCTGATGTTCTAAGCTAAGTGTCCCATTATACATATCCACAGAACCGTTAATTGTAAGAAAACCACTATAAAATAACGCTCCTGATAGTTGATTTAGAAATCTTTCATTCAAAAGCAACGCTATATCATATCCTGCTGTTTTCATCTATTTCTCACTCCCTCCGTATTATTTATTTTCCTCTAGGTAGCCACGCAAGCACTCACCACATGGTTTATATCCATCTCTAACAGCATCATATACGCCATGATATCCTACACGATGTGTAAAATCTATATCCTCAACCACAGCACAGTCAAACCTATGTAGCTTATTGGATTTTTTGTTGCCTATATATAAGGAAACGGGTACTGCACTGCTTTTCAGCTCATTGACTATAATTCCGCCATACAATGACACCTCTTCATTATTCAACTCAAGATTTAGCTTATCAACTCCAAAGGTATAGCCCATAACATCCAGATTAGAAATCAATAGTGAAGGAGATATTACAATTGGTGGAATCTTACTTACAATATTCTTTTCTAACAAGTCCAGGAAAGAATTTGTTAACTTATCAGTAAGGTTCTGATACCATAGACTACCTAGGTCTAATTCCACATCGGCCTCTGATACCTTAAGCACCAGCCTGTTTTCCTTATCCACCTGAACAGTACAGGAAGCATTTTCTATTTCAATTAATAGATCCTCATTAATATTAAGTATCGTAGATTTGTTTGTTTTGTCAGATACTACGATATCATCCTGCCATGGAGTAAACTTATCTGGAATAAGCCCGCTTGTATCTATGCTTATAACTTTATGGGCTTCTATATCAAGTCTTGCTTGAATATCCGCTTTGAGCTTAAGCTTATTAATTCGGGCAAGGTTGCCACCTTCAAATACAAATTCGGGTAAATCAGTCAATTCGATCCTTACATTATAAAACAGCTCCGCTTTTTTTATATCTGTATCAGGCTGCAATAAGCCTAAGGTTACAATTCTGGCAAGCAACTCTGTTCCTTTAACAAAATATCTCTTGATATTAACTGGCAGCATACCTTCAAAGCTTTTAAACTTATCTAGCTTTGTCCTTTTCCACCAGAATTCTGCAATCTGATGCAATAATTCTGTTTTAACTGTTATAAATAGCTCTGCACCCTTTGAAATATCAATAATACCTTCAAGACTACCACCCTTGTGATCAAAAAAATTAATTCCAATTGCCAAAAGTCGATTATCTACAATAACTGCCTCTGCAAGCGTTATTGGCAAGTGATTATCTACAATAACTGCCTCTGCAAGCGTTATTGGCAAGTGATTATCAGGTGAATTAGGTAATGTAGGTAAAGCTAATTTTATTAAATCTAATGGTAAAGCTATTTTCTTTATATCTTCAGTTAAATAATGAGATAGAAGTATTTTCAAAATTTGGTCTAAACGCTCAAGTACATTTTTGTGAAATTGAATTGTATCATTTATTTGAATATCATAAATGTTAGTTTTTGAAAAGTCGTATACTAAGTTTTTGTTTGCTAAATCAAACTGCACCTCAGCACTTACTCCACAGTCAACATCAAGCTCTACATTCACTCCTGACAATACAGTAAGTATTGCTTCAACAGAAATCCTAATACCAATTTTGCCTTTACCATACTTTTCAGTTGTACCAAGTAAGTCGAGAAAAGGCTCATTTCTTAAACGAATGCGATATTTTACCTCTGTAAAACCCTTCAATTCCTCTGGAATTCCTTCTATGTAGGAATACGTTCCAGAGCCTTTTATTTTTCCCGTGTAAAACCATGCCGACAATGCTTTGTTCATCAGTTTTTCATCTGCTTGTACAAGAAGGTCATAACCATAGCTTTTCATACTCACTCCTCCTTTAATCCTATAATAATTATGATATGAAGCTGCAATAAATTACAAAACAAATCGGATGTCTATATATATTTTAATTTACATTTTATATCATTTATGTTGTATTTTGTTTATTATTCCATATAGTCAATTAATATCCTTTAAAAATTCTTGATTATTTCAGAAAAATTTTACATTTATGGGAGGTTATTTGCATTAGAGTATTTTTAATTACCTTATATCAGTAAAATTAAGAGAGAGGATTTGAGAAAGCGGGATGCATTGGTGAATGGAAAGCTATGACGTCTAGCCTTAAATTATTGATATATTACTAGCCTTCTGTTATTATGATATCAGCATTATAGAAAGTTCAGTAAAGGATATGATTTATAGGAAAGGCATGACTTATAGCAGCGAACTAAATGTCGTGCTTGATACCTATTATTTATAAAGGGTGAAATCTTGAGCAAGCAATTATATATAACTGAAAAACCGTCTGTTGCTGGCAGTTTTGCAAGTGCACTAGGTGTGCAGATTTCACCAGCAGATAGAGGTAGGGGTTATGCTGAAACAGCAAATGTCATAATAACATGGTGTTTCGGGCATCTCATAACAATGGCATATCCCGATGTCTACAATCCAGAGTATAAGTCATGGCGAGTGGAGCATCTACCTATAATTCCAAAAGAATATAAATATATTGTAATAGATAACAAAGGTACTGTGAAACAGTTTGAAGTCATAAAATCGCTGATGTGCAGGAAGGATGTGGATATGGTTTATGCCTGTACTGATAGCGGACGTGAGGGTGAGTACATTTTTCGGTTGGTTTATAATCAAAGTGGGTCGGATAAACCTACAAAAAGGGTTTGGATTTCTTCTCAGACTGAAGATGCAGTTAAAAAGGGAATCAAGGAAGCAAAGAGCATCAGTGAGTACGATTCTCTTGCAAAAGCTGCTTATTGCAGGGCAAAAGAGGATTGGCTCTTTGGCATGAATTTCAGCAGAATGTATACCTGTCAATATGGCAAGAAATTATCAGCTTTTCTAAAAGAAGATAAATCCTCAGTTATACCTATTGGCAGAGTCATGACATGTGTATTGGGTTTGATTGTAGACAGAGAATTGGAAATCAGGAATTTTGTGCCGAAGCCTTATTATGGTGTTGTGGCTAACTTTCTATCAAAAGACAGCGGTATTCCCTATAAAGG
>JBAVGO010000152.1:0-6224 GCA_049684915.1 Lutisporaceae bacterium
AGAAAGATCGGCTGAAATGATAATAGGCATAATGGGTATTATAAAAGCTGGAGGAGCATATCTGCCTATAGATCCAGAATATCCAAATGACAGAATAGCGTATATGCTACAGGACAGTAAAGCAAACATACTACTAACACAAACACACCTTGCGAACAAAGGCGATTTTGGAATAGAGCTTATAGACTTAAAAGATAACAGCATATACATGGGAGATAATAGCAACTTAGATAACATAAACACATCAAATAACTTAGTTTACACTATCTACACCTCGGGTTCTACAGGCAAACCAAAGGGAGTAATGGTAGAACACAAAAACCTTGTAAACTTAGTATATGGTTTAAAGGAAAGAATATATAAAGAAAATAAAAACCTTAAGGTAGCAATGGTATCACCTTATGTATTTGATGCATCAGTAAAACAAATATTCCCAGCCTTACTATTAGGACATACTTTATGCATAATACCAGAAGATACAAGACTTGATGCAAACAAGCTATTTGACTATTATACTAATAACTCTATAGATGTAGCAGATGGAACTCCAACACATCTAAAAATGTTGACAGGCTTGGATAAACAAGCTGTTGATATTGGTATAAAACAATTTGTTATAGGTGGAGAAGCATTATCCACAGAACTAGTAGAAGAATACTATAGTAAATATAATAAAAACTGCATAATAAACAATGTATATGGTCCAACGGAATGTTGCGATGTAACAACAGTGTTTTCTGTAACTAGTAATATGCAAATAAAATCACCTATTGTGCCAATAGGATATCCGATACCAAATGCTAAGGTCTATATAGTTAATAGCTACAACAAAGCAGTGCCAATAGGGGTATTAGGAGAGCTATGCATATCAGGAGCAGGGGTATCGAGAGGATACTTAAACAATGCTGAATTAACATCAGAGAAGTTTGTTGACAACCCTTATGATGTTACTCAAAAGATGTACAAAACAGGCGACCTAGTAAGATGGTCAGAGGACGGAAACATAGAGTTTTTAGGCAGAATAGATAATCAAGTAAAGATAAGAGGCTACAGAATAGAGCTAGGAGAAATAGAAGCAAGAATTCTAAGCTTTGAAGGAATAGAAGAAGTAATAGTAATAGCGAGAGACGAAGAAGGTGGAAACAACTATTTATGTGCTTATATAAGTGGTATTAGAGAATTTACTATTAGTGAATTCAGAGAGTACCTTGCTAAAGATTTGCCTGAATATATGATACCAGCATACTTGATACAGTTAGACCAGCTACCCTTAACAACAAATGGAAAGGTAGACAGAAAAGCATTACCAGAACCTGATGGCAGTATAAATACAGGAGTAGCATATTCTGCACCAACTAATGAAATAGAAGAGAAGCTTACGGCGATATGGCAAAAAGCATTAAGCATAGAGAAGGTAGGTATAAACGATAACTTCTTTGAGTTAGGCGGACATTCCTTAAAGGCTATTAATGTAATTGCCAAAATACATAAAGAGTTAAATGTAGAGCTACCTTTAAGAGAGCTGTTTAAAACACCTACAATAAAGAACTTGGCAAAATATATAGAAGGTAGAGCCAAAAGTGCTTCGACCAACGGAAACCGTATTCTACTACTAAGAGAAGGCGTGGGCAGCACTAGAAATCTCTTCTTAATTCATGATGGTAGTGGAGATATATCAGGTTATTTGGAGCTTTGTAATAAACTAGATAACACTCTAAGCTGTTGGGGTATTATGGCAGGAAGCGAAGAATTGCTTGCACCATATAATACAACCTTTGAGATGCTTGCAAAGGACTATATTGATAATATAAAAGCTATACAGCCAAAAGGTCCATATTTATTAGGCGGCTGGAGTATGGGCGGTACAATTGCATATGAAATAACAAGACAACTGGAACGGGATGGAGAGAAAGTAAAATCTTTAACTCTTATAGATTCATATCCTCCAGAATCGGAAGTTAGAATGACTTGGCCTCAAATAACTCTTGAAGGAGAAAAAACTCTAACAGCTATGCTTATAAATAGTAGTATAGTAAGAGAAATGATTGTTAAGGCTGATTCAATAGAGAAAATATGGGATACAATAGCGGAATACATGGGAAAATCAGATGTTGAGTTGGAAAAAGCGAAGCTGATGTTACCAAGTGCTATAGGAATGCTGATACCTGAACAAGGACAAAGCGATGCGAAATGCTTTATAAATCGACTTAATATTATACGTACCTTACTCAGTGCTGCTGACCAATATACCACAAAAGAACGCATAAAAGCTTCGGTTTACCTAGTTAAGACCTCAGATAGCACTGCACTTAACACAAAAGCATGGAATCTTATCAGTGAAACGCCTGTGCAAGTAAGTGAAATTGAAGGAGATCACTTCAGTATCATGAAGGGTAATAGAGCAGAAAAACTGGCTGTAATGCTAAATGAAATCCTAGAGCAGTCAGTAGCAAATTATCGTATGCTAAAAGAGCTCAACAACACCAAAACTTGCTATCCGAGGGATATGGCGATACATCAATGCTTTGAAGCTCAAGCTGAAATGAATCCTGAACGTATTGCAGTTATCTACAAGGATAGGCAGTTGACATACAGAGAGCTAAATGAAAAAGCCAATCAACTAGCAGCGTTATTGAAAGCAAGCAATATAGAGAAGGAGAATATTGTTTGCTTGTTGATAGATAAGTCACCAGAAATGGTTATAGGTACCTTAGCAATTCTAAAAGTTGGAGCTGCGTATCTTCCAATAGACTATGAATATCCTGAAGCTAGAATCAAGCATATGCTAAAGGATAGTAAGGCAGTGGCAGTATTAACTAACTCAAGCCTTGCTGGCGGCTTGAACTGGAATGGTAAAATAATATGCTTGGATGAAGAATCCAATTATACTGGCAGTAAATGTAATCTTGATTGCTGTGTGCAACCGAATAATCTAGCATATATAATGTATACCTCAGGCTCCACCGGTGAAGCTAAAGGGGTTATGGTAGAACATCGAAATGTAGTCCGTTTAGTTAAAAACACTAACTATATCGATTTTGCAGAAGGTGGTCGAATCCTACAGGCAGGTGCTATTGCCTTTGACGCTGCTACTTTTGAAATATGGGGTGCCCTTCTAAACGGGCTCAGATTGTATCTTTGCGATAAGGAAACCATACTTGATGCAGAAAAGCTGGGAAAAGCCCTTAAAGATTATCAGATTACTATACTGTTGCTGACCTCTTCTCTGTTCAATCAGTTAGCACAGCAAGAACCAGGAATATTCAGTCCTTGCCACTGGCTTTTAGTCGGAGGAGATGTGCTTTCACCCAAGCATATCAATAATGTGCGTAATATGCACAAGAATTTGAAGGTAGTAAACGCCTATGGACCTACAGAGAATGCCACAATATCAACCTGCTTCCTTATAGACAGGGACTATTATGATAATATTCCTATAGGTAAGCCTATAGCTAACTCTACAGCTTATATACTAAACTCCGAGGGAGAATTGCTGCCCTTTGGAGAAATAGGAGAGTTACATGTAGGCGGCGATGGTTTGGCAAGAGGATATCTCGGAAAAACTGAGCTTACTGCTGAAAGATTTGTATCCAACCCCTTTGTACAAGGAGAAAGACTGTATAAAACAGGAGATTTAGTAAAATGGAACAAAGAAGGCAATATTGAATTCATGGGAAGAAAAGATAATCAAATAAAGCTCCGCGGCTTCCGAATTGAATTGGAAGAAATCGAAAACAAGCTGACAGCACATGAAGCTATATTAGAAGCCGTTGTACTGGTAAGAACCGATGAAACAGGAGACAAATACCTAAGCACTTGCTTTACTGCTGATAAGCCTTTGACAGCACAAGAAATAAGGGAGTATCTAGGACAGATACTGCCTGCATATATGATACCTGTATACTTCATACAAATTGATAAGATACCTCTAACCCCAACCGGTAAAGCAGACCGTAAAGCACTCAACTATATCGCCGATAAGCTTGAAATGGATATGAGAATTGAAGCTGGAGTAGAATATGAAGCTCCAAGAAGTGAAATTGAGGAAAAGCTGGTTCAAATATGGGAAGATATATTGAATATCCCCAAAATAGGAATTGGTGATAACTTCTTTGAGCTGGGAGGACATTCCCTAAAGGCGACAAATATAGCCGCAAATATTAATAAGGAACTAAATGTTTCTGTACCAATAACAGAAATGTTTAAGACACCTACAATAAAGGGATTAGCTGATTATGTAAAAAATGCCCAACAAAGCGTATACACTAGAATCGAGCCAATTGAGGAAAAAGAGTATTATGAGTTATCTTCAGCTCAAAAAAGAATGTACATTATACATCAGCTGGATGAAGATGGCATTAGCTATAACCTACCAATGATGATGAGCTTAGAGGGAGAGCCTGACAAAACTAAGCTCAAGGAAACATTTGATAAGCTAATACAAAGACATGAAGCATTAAGAACCTCCTTTGAGGTAATAAATGGAGCACCTGTACAGATAGTGCATAAGGACGTAAACTTTGAAATTGAATACACAGAAGTAGCTAATGACAATGAAAAGGCTGGAGAAATAGCAGCTAGATTTATAAAAGCCTTTGATTTAAGCAAAGCACCATTAATCAGAGTGGCACTGACTAAAATCAATGACAAAGAACATGTATTAATGATAGATATGCACCATATAATATCAGATGGTGTATCTATGGAATTATTTACCAAGGATTTTACAGAGCTATATGATAACAACGAACTAACAAAATTAAGAATCCAATACAAGGATTTCGCAGTATGGCAAAATGGAATGTTCAAATATGGACAAATCAAACAACAAGAAGAATATTGGTTAAAGACATTTGAAAGAGAAGCACCTGTACTTAATATGCTAACAGACTACCAAAGACCAAATATACAAAGCTTTGAAGGGGATAGTATAGGCTTTGAACTAAGTGAAGAGTTGACAGATAAGTTAAAGCAAGTAGCAAAAGAAACAGTAAGTACCATGTACATGATACTGCTATCAGCCTGCAATATATTACTATCAAAATACAGCGGACAAGAAGATATAATAATAGGAAGTCCAATAGCAGGCAGACCTCATGCTGACTTACAGAACATAATGGGTATGTTTGTAAACACCCTGGCAATGAGAAACTACCCAGATGGCAATAAAACCTTCAAAGAGTTTTTGACAGAAGTAAAAACAAGCTCACTACAAGCCTTTGAAAGCCAAGACTATCAATTTGAGGAGCTAATAGACAAGTTAAACATCACAAGAGACCTAAGTAGAAATCCACTATTTGATGTAGTGTTCTCAATGCAGAATATGGAGGCAGGGGAGCTGAAAATAGGGGGATTAAACGTCAAACCCTATGAAATTGATATTAAGATAGCACAATTTGATATAACTATTACAGCTATAGAATCAAGCAAAACTATAGGGCTATCCTTAAATTACTGCACAAAGCTGTTTAGCAAGCGAACAATGCAAAACATGAGCAAGCACTTAATAAATATACTAAACAGCATATCAAACAATACAGAACTACGACTATCAGAAGTTGAAATGCTATCAGAGGAAGAAAAACATCAACTACTAGTAGAGTTTAACAACAAGATATCCGAATATCCAAAGGATAAAACAATACAACAGCTATTTGAAGAGCAAGCAGAAAAGACACCAAATAACATAGCAGTAGTGTATAAGAAATATATGCTAACCTACAAAGCACTAAACGAAAAAGCAAATAAAATAGCAAGCTTACTAAGAAATAAGGGAATAAGATCAAATGAAATAGTTGGAATAATGGTAGAAGGCTCAACGGAGATGCTGGTAGGAATACTAGGAATACTAAAAGCAGGAGCAGCATATCTGCCAATTGATCCTAAATATCCTATAGACAGAATAGCTTACATGATAGAAGACAGCAAAACAAGAATATTGCTAACTGACTTCCAGCCAAAAGATATGCTTGGTGAGAATACTGAGCTAATACTACTAAAGGATGAAGAGCTATATAAGGGTGAAAATGCAAACTTAGAAATAATAAATACACCAAAGGATATAGCCTATGTTATATACACCTCGGGAAGTACAGGTAAGCCAAAGGGAGTAATGATAGAGCATAGCTCCTTGATTAACCTATGCAAATGGCACATTGACTATTATGAAGTAACAGAAAAAGACAACAGTACAAAATATGCAGGCTTTGGCTTTGACGCATCAG
>JBAVGO010000153.1:0-1827 GCA_049684915.1 Lutisporaceae bacterium
GGATACTCCATCTGTTATAATATGGTGCATATCTATCATGAGTATATGCTCAGCCTGACGTGCTTGCTTTTCTTTTGCATAAGACATAAGCCCTACCCTTAAAAGGGGTGCTTTGCTTAAATCAAAGGCTTTTACAAAGTCTTCGATATTTTCTTGCATTTCTGTTTCTATATATCCATAATCAGTTATTGAGAAAGACACTGCTGGATGTACTATTTGTACGATTTCTTCGTTTCTTATTTCAAAGGATGTTCTTAAGGCTTCATGCCTTTGTATCAGCTGCTTAAAGATATTCTCCAGCTTTTGTTTGTCAAGCTCGCCTTTTAGTTTCAGTACCATCGGCATATTGTAGCTGGTACTTTCTAGGTCAAATTGCTGTAGCGTATACAGTCTCTTTTGCGCTGATGAAGCCTTGTAGTATTCTTTTTCTTCTACAGGCTCTATCTTTATATATGCAGCTTTCTCTTTTTCTTTTATTTTATCTGATATTTCTTTGATGGTAGACCCTTGGAATATTTCCTTTAATAATATTTCTACTTCTAGTTCTTTTTGTATCTTTCCAACCATACTGGTTGCTTTTAAGGAATGTCCACCTAGTTCAAAGAAGTTATCTCTTATGCCTATCTTGTCTATCTTCAATATTTCCTGCCAGATAGTTACTAGCTTTTCTTCTACTGCATTAGTTGGTGCTTCATAGGTTATACCACTTGCCATGCTTCCGTCTGGTTCTGGCAGTGCTTTCCTATCTATCTTGCCATTGACTGTTAGTGGCAGCTTCTCCAGCTGTACAAAGTAGGAAGGTATCATATAGTCTGGTAGTTCTTTTCCCAAGTGCTGTCTCAGCTCTCCTACTGTAAAGTCTCTTTCTCCTACAAGGTATGCACATAAGTATTTGCTTCCGCTGTTATCTTCCTTTGCAGTTACAATTACTTCTTTAACTCCTTGATAACTTAACAGTTGGGTTTCTATTTCTCCCAGCTCTATCCTGTAGCCTCTTATCTTTACCTGATGGTCTATTCTGCCTAGAAATACTATATTACCATCGGACAACCACCTTGCTAAATCACCTGTACGGTACATTTTTGTTCCTGGTTCAAAAGGGTTGTCCACAAATTTCTCTGTAGTCAATTCCGCTCTGTTCAGATATCCCCTTGCCAAGCTTTCTCCTGCTATACATAGTTCTCCTGGTACACCTATAGGCTGTAGCTTTTTATTGCTGTCCAATATATACGCCTTTACATTTTGCATTGGCTTACCAATGGCTATATTGCTATAGAGTTTGTTTCTCTCTATAGAACAGCTTGTGGCATAGATAGTAATTTCTGTAGGCCCATAGATATTTTCCAGCCTTGCTTGCTTTTCTTCCTTATAGAAGCTTTCTGTTGTACTGCTCGATAAGGCTTCTCCTGCTGCCATGACATATTTCAGCTTACTTTGCTGTTGTCTAGTGCCTTTTCCTAATTCCTCAATCCATAGATTGAGCATGGATGGCACAAAGTTTATGTGAGTAATGCTTCTTTCTTCTATTACTTTCGTTATTTCTCTTGGGTCTTTCTCTTTGCCCTGTGGGAGTATCTCTAGTCTTCCTTTTCCCATAAACCATCCAAATAGCTCCGTTACCGATACATCAAAGGTATAGGTGGTCTTTAGTAAATATGCATCTTCTTCATTAACTGGATATGCTTTTTCCAAGCCTGTCAAAGTATTAATTACGTTCCTATGCTCTATCATTACGCCTTTTGGTTTACCTGTAGAGCCTGAGGTGTATATCACATATGCCAGACTATCTGCATCATATGCTTTATTCAGATTGCTGCTTTCACCTTG
>JBAVGO010000154.1:0-19802 GCA_049684915.1 Lutisporaceae bacterium
ATGAAATCTCAAGCAAATTGTATCAAGCTGCAGGTGGAGCAGAAGGTGCAGATCAACAGAACCCCAATGGAGTACAAGATGATGGTACTATAAATCCTAACTACAAGGTAGAAGACGATAAGTAAAATAAGATGAAGAATATTGACAATGGCACAACCGTAAAGCTAGGACTTTGCTGTTGTGCTCATTGTCAATTACTTTGAGGTGATGAGGGAATGGCAATAAAAAGGGATTACTATGAGGTTCTAAACATAAATAAAGGTGCTTCAGAAGATGAGATTAAGAAGGCCTTTCGTAAGCTAGCTAAGCAGCATCACCCTGATGTTAACCAGGGTAATAAGGAATCAGAAGCAAAGTTTAAAGAAATCAATGAGGCATACGAGGTACTTGGTGATAAGGATAAAAAAGCAAAGTACGATCAATTCGGTCATGCCGGAGTAGATCCTAACGGCTTTGGTGGAGGCGGCGCAGGCGGTTTTGGAGGCTTTGAAGGTGGCTTCGGTGATATATTTGACATGTTCTTTAACGGCGGAGGCGGCAGTTCCTCTAGAAGTAAGACTGGCCCACGTAAGGGTGCTGACCTTAAATATGAAATTGAGATAAGCTTTAAAGAAGCAGCCTTTGGAATTAAAAGAGAAGTAAATATAACCAGAAATGAAGCCTGCTCTGATTGTAAGGGAAGCGGTGCCAAGACTGGCAGTGCTGTAGAAACCTGTAAGAAATGCGGTGGCACTGGTGAAGTAAGATATGCCCAGAACACCGTGTTTGGAAGAGTTGTAAATGTACGACCCTGCGAGGATTGCAATGGAGAAGGCAAGATTATAAAAGAACCTTGTTCGACTTGTCTTGGCAGAGGCAATGTAAGAAAGAACAGAAAGATAACAATAGATATACCTGCAGGAGTTGATAATGGTTCTGTAATGCCACTTCGAGGAGAGGGTGAACCCGGGGAAAAGGGTGGACCGAAGGGTGATCTTTACATTTACATCAGAGTAAAACCACATAACCTGTTCAAGCGTGATGGTGTAAATATATTCTGTGAAATACCTATATCCTTTGTACAAGCAGCTATGGGAGCAGAGCTATTAGTGACAACCTTGGACGGAAAAGAGAAATTTGAGATACCTGATGGAACTCAAACAGGTACAACCTTTAAGTTAAAGGGACAAGGCATACCAAGCTTACGCAGCAAAGTAAGGGGTGACCTATACTTTACTGTAATAGTTGAAATACCTAAGAAGCTTAATGATAAACAAAAAGAAGCTTTAAAGCACTATGCAGATGCTATTGGCGAGGAAATAACCGGTCATGGCAAAACTTTCTTTGATAAGGTAAAGGATGCTTTTAAATAGAATTCTTATTTTATGATGCCAGGCACTGATTTTTAAGGTTTTTCATATTAACCTAAAAATCGTGTGCCTGGTTTCTTTATGCATATATTGCTAATTTATTTACAATTATATATAATAAATAAGATAAACAGACATACGAAAGGATGAAACCTATGAAATATATAGAGGTACAGGTTACAACAGCTACAGAAGCTTCTGATGCTATTTATAACATATTAAGTGAAGTTGGAGCTGCTGGTGTGCTTATAGAGGATTTAAACGACTTTCTAATGATGAATAAAGGTGAAATAAGCTGGGATTATATAGAGCAGGAGCTTATTGATAATATGGGTACAGATGCAAAGGTTAAGGGCTATTTTACAGATGAAGAGTTTAGTGAAGAGAAGTTAAAGGAAATACAAAGAAGAGTTGATGAGCTTAGCGAGTTTGGTCTAGACAAAGGACCAGGAACTATAGTCACAAGAGCTGTATATGAAGAGGATTGGGCAAATGCATGGAAGAAGTTCTACAAGCCTGTTAAGGCAGGAGAGAAAATTGTAATAAAGCCTACATGGGAGGAGTACCATGCAGAAGCAGATGACTTGGTTATAGAAATGGATCCTGGAATGGCTTTCGGCACTGGAACGCATGAGACAACTGTTATGTGTATAAAGCTTCTGGAGAAATATGTCACACCTAAAAGTGTGGTTTTTGACGTGGGATGCGGAACAGGTATATTAGGTATATCGGCAGTAAAGCTTGGTGCAAAGTATGTAGAATGTGTGGATATAGATAAAATAGCTTGTAAGGTATCAAAAGAAAATGCAGAGCATAATAATGTAATGGATAAGCTTAAGGTTAAGTGTGGCAATCTTTTGGATGTAGTCAAGGAAAAAGCTGATATAATAGTAGCTAATATTGTTGCTGATATTATAATTGGTTTTACGGAAGATGCTTGGAAGACTCTTAACACTGAGGGAATATTCATTTCTTCAGGGATAATAAAGGATAGAAAAGATGAAGTGCTGGACAAGATTTCTGGCAACGGCTTTGAGGTTATAGAGGTTCTGGAGATGGGAGAATGGTGTGCTATAGCGGCAGGAAGGAAAGACAATGCATAGGTTTTTTATAAGGCTGGAGAACATTGTAAAAGAGAATATTACAATTGATGGTGAAGATGTACAACATATATCCAAGGTGCTGCGTCTTAAGGAAGGAGACAAGATAGTTCTTTGTGATCAGCAGGGAACTGATTATAACGTAACTATAGAGAGTATATCAAAGCACTCCATAAGGACTACTATTCTGGATAAGGAGTCATCTATGGGAGAGCCTTCTATAGATGTAGTGCTTTATCAGGGCATACCAAAGTCTACAAAGATGGATTTGATAATTCAAAAGTGTACAGAACTTGGTATAACTAGGATAGTGCCTGTAATAACAGCACATACAGTAGTGAAGCTGGAGTCAGAGAAGGATGAGGTTAAGAAGGTTATACGCTGGACAAAGATTGCAGAGGAAGCTGCAAAGCAAAGCAAAAGAGGCAAAGTACCCACTATAGAAATGCCTATGACCTTGGAGAATGCCTTAGAGGACAGTAAAAAGCTAGGCTTGACCCTAATTCCATATGAGCTGGAGAAGGAAGTCTCAATAAAGAAAGCATTACCAGCAAAACAGCCTAATAGCATCGGCTTTTTTATTGGACCCGAGGGTGGCTTTGATAGCTATGAAATAGATAAAGCGAAGCAAAAGGGAGTAATACCCATAACCTTTGGCAGTAGAATTATGAGAACTGAAACAGCAGGCTTTGCTATTTTGATATGTATTATGTTTGAGTATGATCAAATGCAAAGAAACAAGTAAAATGCATTGGAGGAAGTAGCATGAAGAAGGTTGCGTTTTACACCTTGGGTTGTAAGGTCAATCAATACGAAACAGAAGCCATGATTGAAGCCTTTGAAACTGCGGGATATGAAACAGTTGAATATGAAGAGTATGCGGATGTTTACATAATTAACACATGTACAGTTACTAATATGGGAGAACGAAAGTCAAAACAAATAATAAGACGAGCTTTGGACAACAATCATGATGCCTTCATAGCTGTTGTAGGCTGCTATTCACAAATAGCCCCAGACAAGGTAATAGAGATACCAGGGGTTAAGCTTGTAGTAGGTACTAAAGAAAGAGTAAGGATAGTTGAGTTGGTAGAATATGCAATGGATAAGGAAGAAAAAATAAATATGGTGTCAGACATAATGGAGGTAAGAGAGTTTGAAGAAATGTCCATAAGGAACTATAAAAGCAGAACGAGAGCATTTCTTAAAATTCAAGAAGGCTGTGATCAATACTGTAGCTATTGTATTATTCCTTATGCAAGAGGACATATTAGAAGTCGTAAGCCTGAAAGTATAATAGAGGAGGTAAAAATTCTTGCCCAAAATGGTTTTAAGGAAATAGTAATTACGGGCATTCATGTAGCCTCCTATGGCAGAGATTTGGGAGGAACAAGCCTTATTGATATCATAGAAAGAGTACATCAGGTAGATGGTATTGAGAGGATTAGAATGAGCTCTGTAGAGCCAAAGACACTGAATGAAGAATTTATCACTAGACTTTCTAAGCTGCCTAAGATTTGCCGACATTTTCATTTATCCTTACAAAGTGGCTGCAATGAAACTCTAAAGAGAATGAATCGTAAATACACTACAGAGGAATACTTACTGGTGGTAAAGCATATTAGAGAGACATTTATAGATGTAGCAATAACAACAGATTTAATAGTTGGTTTTCCAGGAGAAACTGTTGAAGAGTTTAAGCGTACTGTAGATTTTGTAAAGGAAATAGGCTTTAGCAGTATTCATGTATTTAAGTTTTCGCCTAGAGAAGGAACCCCGGCTGCAAAATATATAGAGCAGGTAGCAGCTCGGGAGAAAGATAGAAGAAGCAGGATAATTACTGAGATTGCTAGAGAAAGCGAAGCTGCTTTTTATAATAAATTTCTAAATAAAAAAATGGATGTGTTATTTGAGCCTAAGATGAGAGAAAGTGATAACAGCTATGAAGGTCATACTGACAATTACATAAGGGTTATAGCTCAATCAAATGAGGATATAAAGGGAAAAATCATATCGGTGAAATTGATTTCAGTAAAAGATGATTATTTAGAAGGCATAATTGAATGAACTAAATAAATACTAATATACAGAATTGTAAAAGATTTGTTAATATTAAGGGAAAAGCAGGATTTTATTAATATTTGTTGAATATAGAATTTTGATCATATTGCTATTTCACCTTATAGTAAGTAAATAAACTCAAAGATTTTGAAGGAGGTGAATACTTTGTCAGATTGCATTTTTTGCAAAATTATCAATGGAGAAATCCCAAGCAGTAAGATTTATGAGGATGATAAGGTCCTTGCATTTAAAGATATTAACCCGGAAGCACCTATACATTATTTGGTAATTCCAAAACAACATATACAATCGATACTAGAGCTGAATTCAAGTAATATATCAATTACTATTGATATATTTGAAGCAATTAACAAAATTGCTAAGCAGCTTGAGATAGATAAAGAAGGCTTTAGAGTTGTTACAAATGTTGGAGTAAACGGTGGGCAAGCTGTTTCGCACCTTCATTATCACATTCTTGGAGGTAGAAATTTGAAATGGCCTCCAGGTTAAAAACGAGAATGGGTTGACACAGTATACACATATACTGTATAATTATCTGAGTGTGTTTTATTCCCACTTTGGAAAACAGTATTTTTACTGTAAGCATTGTTACCAGCGGAGGGAGGGAAAAATAGATGTCTGAAATCAGAGTTGGTGAAAATGAAACTTTAGAAAGTGCATTAAGAAGATTTAAGAAAAAATGTGCAAGAGCTGGAGTTTTGGCAGAAGTTAGAAAAAGAGAGCATTATGAAAGCCCAAGCGTAAAGAGAAGAAAGAAGTCTGAGGCTGCAAGAAAAAGAAAAACAAAATAAAGAAGGTTGATATTAATGTCCCTCAAGGAAGTCTTACAACAAGACCTTAAGACTGCAATGAAAGAAAAGGACAGCATTAGAAAAAATACTATAATAATGGTAAAAGCTTCTGTATTGCAGATTGAAAAGGATAAAAGGATAGAGCTTGATGACGAGGGGGTCATTGAGGTTATTGCCAAGGGAGTTAAGCAACGCAAAGATTCAATCCCGGATTTTGAAAAAGGCAATAGACAGGATATTATAGAAAATATAAACAAAGAGATAGATATTCTTATGGACTATCTACCACAGCAGCTATCTGATGATGAAGTGAGCAGAATTGTTTCTGACACTATATTTGAAGTTGGTGCACAAAGTGCTAAAGACATGGGTAAAGTTATGAGTGCTTTGATGCCTAAGGTTAAAGGAAGGGCAGATGGCAAACTCGTAAATATATTAGTAAAACAGCAATTGCAATAACAAAGAATTGAAATCCATTTGGATTTCAATTCTTTTTTTTTAATCTATGAATAATGTTGAATAAATTGCATTTAATAAATCTAAGAGAAGTGTTAATATATAAGAAGGAGGTGTATTTATGCAAGAGACTTTATATCAAGGTTTAAACTTATTCACAGTCTTTTTGTTCGTTCTAGGCTTGGTATTACTGATGGTGGAAGCGACGTTTCCAGGTTTTGGTGTAGCTGGGATATCAGGAGTTATCGTAGTGATAGCTAGTATTATAATGATATCCGATAGTATAATTCAAGCTTTGCTGCTACTTATTGGTACAGCAGCTATTGTTGCTTTATTATTGATTGCTATGATTAAACTGGGCTGGGCTAAAAAATATCTAAAGTTTTTTGTGTTAAGCACAGAACAAAATAACGAAGAAGGCTATAGAAGTAATAACAAATACACAAGCTATATAGGTAAAAAGGGCATAGTACTTACACCTTTGAGATCCGCCGGAACAATATTAATTGATAGTGTTAAGTTGGATGCTGTTTCAGAAGGTGAATTCATTAGTAAAGATGCTGTGGTAGAGGTTTTAAGAACTGAAGGCAGCAGCATATTTGTTAGAGAGATTAAAAAATAGATAAGGAGGGAAAACATAATGGGATTTGAAGTAATAGTACCGATTATTATAACTTTCTTAGTTATACTTGGTATTACAATATTCTTTAGCTTTGTTCCATTGGGCTTATGGATTTCTGCTATTTCAGCAGGAGTAAATGTAGGAATATTTAATCTAGTAGGTATGAGACTTAGAAGGGTTGCACCAGGCAGAATAGTTAATCCTCTTATAAAGGCTAGAAAAGGAGGAATAAGTGTTACAGTAAATCAGTTGGAAGCACACTATCTCGCTGGAGGTAATGTTGATAGAGTAGTAAATGCTCTTATTGCTGCACAAAGAGCAGATATTGACTTACTTTTTGAAAGAGCTGCAGCTATAGATTTGGCAGGAAGAGACGTACTTAATGCGGTTCAGATGAGTGTTAATCCAAAGGTAATAGAGACACCTGTTATTGCAGCAGTTGCAAAGGACGGTATTGAGGTAAGAGCAAAAGCAAGAGTTACAGTGAGAGCAAATATTGAAAGACTTGTTGGTGGTGCTGGTGAAGAAACTATAATAGCCAGAGTTGGTGAGGGTATAGTAACAACAGTCGGTAGCAGTGAAAGTCATAAGGCAGTTTTGGAGAACCCTGACTCCATATCAAGAACAGTATTGGCAAAGGGTCTAGACTCAGGTACAGCCTTCCAAATATTATCAATAGATATTGCTGATGTAGATATCGGTAGAAACATAGGAGCACAGCTGCAAACAGATCAAGCAGAAGCAGATAAGAGAATTGCACAAGCAAAGGCAGAGGAAAGACGTGCAATGGCTGTTGCTAAAGAACAGGAAATGAAAGCTGCAGTTCAGGAAATGAGAGCTAAGGTTGTAGAGGCTGAAGCAGAAGTTCCAAAGGCACTTGCAGAAGCTTTGAGGTCAGGAAGACTTGGAGTGATGGATTACTATCAAATGCAGAATATACAAGCTGATACTCAAATGAGAGATTCGATATCAAAGGGTGGTAAGGCAGATACCATTGAAAAGGAAAAAAAATAATGAGCCTTTAGGTTGAAAGGCGGGATGTAATTGGAATCTATAATTTTATTTGCACTGATTGCTATTGGATCAACAGTTTTTAAAGCGATTAAGCAGGATGCTGAAAAACAAAGAAAGGCTCAGACAGCTCCTCAATCCAATATCCAAAATATACAGCCAGCTGTAAATACAAATACCATACAGAGCAATCTAAATACTAATATGGGAAAGAAAAAGGGGATACAATCTAACACCATGCAAGAAGATGCTTCGAATAACAGCAATAATAGGTATGGAGAAAATATCCGGACAAAAGCCATGGAAGATTATGCTTTGCAGGAATCAAACAGCAGAGAAGAAGAGGCTATATATGACAGTGGTATGACTTTTATAAATTTTGGTGAGCTTCAAAGAAGTATAATTATGGCTGAAGTATTGGGCAAACCCAAGGCTTTTAAAAAGAGTATAAGATGAGAGAAAGGTCAAGCAAATTCTTGCTTGACCTTGTTTTTTTTTATTCTAATTGTAGTAGGTTGGCATAAATTTATATAGAGGTGGGTGTTATGAATAAAAAAACATATAAAATAAAAGAAACCATTTCAAATGCTTTGGAGCTTCCTAAGGATATTGTTCTTGATGTTGCTAAGATTACTTTAATTGGAAGCAATAATGTTACTGTAGAGAACCATAAGGGTATTGTAGAATATAATGAGGATCAAATAAGAATCAATACCGGTAGCGGAGTGCTTACAATAAATGGCTTGAAGCTCAACATCAAATCAATTTTACAGGAAGAAATTACAATAACAGGAGAGGTACAATGCATCAGCTATTAATTGCTTTCTAAGGGGGAGAGGAGTAGTTCATAATGATAATCATACGAATATGGAATTATTTTAGGGGATATGCTATTATTATTGTAGAGGGCTTGAAAATTGAACGTTTTATTAACATGGCAATTTCTAATGGGATATACATATGGGACATTAAAAAGCTTAGCTATACTTCCATAACTGCCAAAATTGGACTTGAAAGCTTCAATAAAATGAGAGAAATAGTAAGGAAAACAGACAGCAGCATTACTATACAAGAGAAGCGGGGTCTCCCCTTTTTAATTAAGAATATTAAACAGCATAAACTGTTTACAGCTAGTGTATTAATGTTAATAATACTTTTGTATATGATGTGCTCTCATATTTGGATGATTGAAATTACTGGAGCCAAAACTATAGATCCCAAAGTGGTGCTGGAGGTAGTATACCAAGAGGGGCTTAAAGAGGGAGTCTTAAAGTCTAAGGTAGATAAACATTCAATAGAAAACAGAGTATTAATAAAGCTTCCACAGCTTTCTTGGATTGGCATTCAAATAAGAGGAACTAAAGCTACCGTTGAAGTAGTAGAGAAGACAATGGAGCCAGAATTAATCAGTAAAACTGATGCGTGTGATATTGTAGCTTCAAAAAGTGGAGTAATAAATAAAATATTAATACTAAATGGTGACGGCGTAGTTAAGGATGGAAAGACTGTTAAGAAGGGCGAAGTGCTGGTAACGGGTACAATAGTACGTGAGAATACAGACATACGATATGTCCACTCTATAGCACAGGTTACTGCAAGAACCTGGTATGAAGAAGCAGAAGAGATAGAATTGAAGCAAATAGAATTAAAGGAAACAGGCAGAGAAACTACACGCTATACCCTTAAAATATTAGAGAAAGAATTCGCTATGAAAAAACCTATATCATACTTGGAATATACAAAGCTTCAAGAGGAAAAGAACATCTTGAGCTTTGGGAATTATGTATTTCCTGTAAAGCTTATTTCAAATAGATACAAAGAGCTGGTTAAAGTACCTAAGACCTTCACTGTAGAAGAAGCCAAAGAAAAATGTGAGGAAAGGCTGAATGCAAAACTAAAGCTGCAACTTCCGGAGGATGCGGTTATTTTAGATAAAAAAATTGATTATTATGTAGAAAAAAATGCAGTTAAGGCCAAAATATCAGTAGAGGTAATGGAGGAAATCGGTGAAAAGAAGAGAATACAAGCTAGATAAATTTTTATCGCAACATATATAGATTAAAATAGCAATGGGAGGAAGAAATTTGACTAACAATTTTCCAGAAAAACATATTGAGCTGTCTGATATTGAGAAGACAAAAGAATTGTTTGGAAGCTATGATGAAAACTTGAAGATAATAGAAAAAGAGCTGCTTGTAACAATACTGGTAAGAGAAGGCGAGATGAAGATTATTGGAGAAGAAGAGAACATAGATAAAGCTGGAAGAGCGATAGAGATACTTATGAAAAAGCAGTATGACGGTGAAATTATTAATAGCCAGACTGTAAGCTATATAATAACTTTGGTCAAAGAGGGCGACGAGGAGAAAACCTACGGTTTTGATGATGTGGTAATATCCACAGCCAGAGGAAAGGTTATTAAGTGCAAAACTCTCGGACAGAAAGACTATACCAATGCAATAAAGAAGAATGATATAGTCTTTGGCATAGGCCCTGCAGGAACTGGTAAAACATACCTGGCAATGGCAATGGCAATAAAGGCTTTTAAGAATAGGGAGGTTAACAGAATAATATTAACTAGACCTGCAGTTGAGGCAGGAGAAAAGCTAGGCTTTTTACCTGGAGATATGCAGGAAAAGGTTGACCCCTATCTAAGACCGTTATATGATGCACTACATGAGATAATGGGAGTAGAAGTATTTCAAAAGAATGTTGAGAAGGGTTTGATTGAGGTTGCCCCTCTTGCATATATGAGAGGAAGAACCTTAAATGATAGCTATATAATATTAGATGAGGCGCAAAATGCTACGCCTGAGCAAATGAAAATGTTTCTTACTAGACTAGGTCTAGGCTCTAAAGCTATTATTACTGGAGATATAACCCAAATAGACTTGCCAAGAGGAAAATCCTCTGGGCTAAAGATTGTAATGGGTATATTGCAGGATATAGAGGGCATTGATTTTATATATTTTAGTGAAAAGGACGTAGTAAGACATAAGCTGGTGCGAGATATTGTAAGAGCTTATGAAAAATACGAAATACAAAAAGAGGAGCTCAATGATTTTTCTGAGTAAGTAGGTGATTAAATGATAAAGATACCTGAAAAGCTACACCGTATCGGTGATAGATTTAAGAGTTTTTTTAAGATTGATATAACTATAAAATCTCTAATTTTCTTAGGCTTATTCTTAGCAATTTTATCAATACTTCTGATTAGTACAGCTCCACAAAGATATGATATCAAGATAGGAGACGTATCTAGTGAGGATATCTATGCTCCTTCTGATTTAGTGGACAAGACTGCTACGGAGATTTTGACCAGAGAAGCGGAGGATTCAGTCCAATCTATTTATAAGCTGGATCGTACAGTGCAAATAGATGTTCAAAAAAAGATTGAAGCTTTTTTTAGCTTGTTGGGAGACATTAGAGGAAAAACAGACATTGATGCTGAACAAAAACCTGCACTCCTAATGCAGCAGTCAAATATAGGTATAAATCAAGAGGATTGCAAGGTATTGATTAATGCACAAAATGATGACATTAACAAGCTAAAAGATAATATATTATATATTACAAATCAACTTCTAAACGAAAATATTGAGGAACAACAGTTAAATGCAAAAAGAGAAGCTATAAAGGAATTTTTTGATAATTTACCTGATGACAGTAAGCTTAATAAGCTTGGCTCGGATATTGCAATAATTATTTTAAGACCCAACATGTTCTATGATGAGGTGGCTACCAAAGTTCTAAAGGAAGAAGCAGTGAAAGATGTAGAGCAGGTAATCATTAAGAAGGATTCAAAGATAATAAATAAGGGTCAAGAAGTTACTGCTGACCAAATTAGATTGTTAGAGGAGTATGGACTGTTGGACGGAGGCAGCAGCATGATGAACTTCAGAACCTATGCAGGCTACTCTCTGAGTATAATTGCGGGAATTATCATTCTCATCATGTACTGTTATTTGTTTGATAAAAAGCTATGGGAAAATAATAGCAGTTTGTTTTTAATGGCACTCATAATATTACTGTCGATAATTGTAGCAGCAGGAGCAAATAGCATTTCGGTTTATCTGATATTACTACCCGCTTTTTCTATGATTATTTCGATAATGATAGAGCCGAAAATAGCAATTATTACTAATATTATATCTGCGGTGTTTATAAGTATGATAACAGGCTTAAATGTCATAGTGCTTATAGCTATGCTTATATCTGGTATCGCAGGTTCCATGATGGTTCATAAGACTCATCATAGAAGTACTATAATTTTAGCAGGTTTGGTCGTAAGCCTAATAAGTGTAATGATAATTATAAGCTATGGGTTAATATATAACTCCGGTATGAAGATAATATTGTCAAATGCTGTATTTGGATTTATAGGCGGGATATTGTCTGCCATACTAACTATAGGTACGCTACCTTTTCTAGAAGCTACCTTTGATATTATTACACCTATTAAGCTGCTTGAGCTGTCAAATCCTAACCAACCGTTACTACGTAGGCTTCTAATTGAAGCACCAGGAACTTACTACCATTCTATTTTGGTTGGTAATCTCTCCGAGGCAGGTGCCGAAGAAATAGGAGCTAATTCATTACTTTGCAGAATAGGTTCTTATTATCATGATATAGGAAAGCTAAAGAGACCTTATTTCTTCAAAGAAAATCAGATTACAAAGGATAATCCCCATGACAAGATAACTCCAAACCTAAGTACTCTAATAATAACATCTCACGTCAAGGACGGAATAGACCTTGCAATAAAGAACAAGCTGCCATCCTCTGTTATAAATTTTATACGAGAGCATCATGGAAATACCTTGGTAGCATATTTCTATCACAAGGCATTAAACAGTGAGATTGCCGATTCAGTTACAGAAGATAAGTTCAGGTATAACTTCCCTAAGCCACAGACTAAGGAGACAGCTATTGTTATGCTGGCTGACTCAGTAGAAGCATATATAAGGTCATTGGCAGAGCCTACTCAGCATCAAGTAGAACTGGGTGTTAGAAAGATAATAAAGGATAAACTCTATGATGATCAACTAGATGAAAGCGACTTAACATTGAAAGACTTAGATAAAATAGCAAAGGCATT
Source organism: Lutisporaceae bacterium (assembly GCA_049684915.1). Lineage (GTDB taxonomy): Bacteria > Bacillota > Clostridia > Lutisporales > Lutisporaceae > GWB2-37-7. Next base: position 12,510 of record JBAVGO010000154.1, read on the forward strand.
TGTAAAAGTGCTGGCAGGGATATTCCATGATAGGATTGAGTATCCTGAAAACATTAAGGATATATAGCATATGTTAACCTTATAAGGAAATAATAAGTATGACAAAAGCAGTAATATAAGGAAGTGGGAAAATGAGTGTATTAATAGATAATAGGCAAGATAAAATAACAGTAGATGTTAAGACGGAGGAGCTAGTAGAAAAGGTTGTTCAAAAAACTTTGGAGCTTGAGGTAGAGGGGGACTACGAGGTTAGTATCTCCTTTGTTGATAATAATGAAATAAAAGAGTTAAATAAACAATATCGAGATAAGGATACAGCAACTGACGTTCTTTCTTTTCCATTAATGGAATTTGAGGATACAGAGGAGGACTACAACAACGAAGAAGAATATGTACAAGAGGATAAACTGCTTGGAGATATTGTAATATCCTTGGAAAAAGCAGAGGAACAAGGTCAGGAATATGGACACAGCTTTGAAAGAGAGCTGGCTTTCTTAGTAGCACATGGGATGCTGCATTTACTTGGAATGGATCATGAGGATGAGGGTGGAGAAAAAGAAATGATAGAAAAGCAGGATAGAGTACTAGAACTGCTTAATATAACAAGATGAGGGATTTAAGCATTGAAAAATAGAAGATTGTTAGATAGCTTTGGTTTTGCATTAGATGGATTAATTTACTGTCTTAAAACACAAAGAAATATGAGAATACATGCAGTTGCTGCCCTGAGTATAATTATTATAAGCTTAACTACCAGTTTGACTAGGACTGATATAATAATGCTCTCTTTTGCAGTATCCTTAGTTCTTATATGCGAAATGATAAATACAGCTATCGAAAAGTCTATAGATTTGTTCACTGATAAATATCATCCTCTTGCCAAGATTGCCAAGGATGTAGCGGCTGGAGCAGTTTTTGTGGCCGCAGTAAATTCAATATTTGTAGGGTATTTGGTGTTTTTTAACAGAATTCAGCCAGGAGCTGAATGGGTGATTAAAAAGATTATAAAGTCTGATCTTCATGTTACGGTTATCACCATAATAGTCATACTACTCTTAGTGGTTTTTATAAAAATGAGATTATCATCAAAGAATATACTGCAAGGTGGAATGCCTAGCGGACATGCGGCGGTCGCTTTCTCTTTAGTCACTGCTACAGCACTACTTAGCGAAAACATACTAGTCAGTATATTTGCATTTATGCTTGGAATTTTAGTTTTACAAAGTAGAGTAGAGGCTAAGATACATAGTATATTTGAGGTAGGACTGGGTGCAATACTAGGGATTTTGGTAACTATTTTGGTATACAAAATTTTTATTTTATGAGGCATAGTAAATCAGATATACTTTCTGTATAGTATTTCATCAGACACTACGCCAATATAAAGCTTTTGATATAATTTTCTTTTTAATGAGGGGGTCAGTATAATGAGAAAGGGTTATATTATAATTGTATTTGTTCTTTGCTTAGCTATGATTGTGTCTGGCTGTAGCAACAAGAATCAAGGAAAGATACCAGTATCAAGCGAGGAAGATGAATTACCACCTGTAGAAGCTCCGATACAGGAGCAGCCTTCTGAAGCTTCTCAGCTGTTATGCCCATTAACCGGGCTGCCTATAGAAGAAGAAGCATTAGCGTTAAGACCAATTGCTGTAATGATAGATAATTACCCATCTGCCAGACCTCAATCGGGACTTATGAATGCGGAGATAGTATATGAAATACCTGCGGAAGGCGGCATTACAAGGTATATGGCAATATATCATCATCTTGATACAGAAAAAATAGGTCCTGTAAGAAGTGCAAGATCATATTTTATTGATAAAGCTATTGAATACAATGCTGTATATTTACATTGTGGTGGAAGTCCTGAGGCCTTAAAGGACATAAAAACGCTTAAGGTAGATTCTTTAAATGAGCTTACAGGAGAAAGAAATTTTTGGAGAGCAAATGATCGTAAGGCTCCGCACAATCTTTATACAAGCACTAAGCTGACTCGAGAATTAATGGATACAAAGGGGCTAAGTGAAAAGAAGTGGTCTTATAATATGAATATAAGCAAGGAGTTTATAAACCTAGATGGCAAGGTTGTTAACAATCTAATAATAGATTATAAACAAAAATATAAAGTAGGCTATCAATATGATCAGGATAAAAAGATATTTTTCAGAACAATAAATGGAGAACGCTTAAAGGATAAAGAGACAGGAACAGAAATAAGTACGGTAAATATTATTATTGAAAAAGTTAGCTCAAAGGTAGTGGACGAAGTAGGACGTCTTGATTTGGACAACATAGGCAGTGGCAAGGGTTATTTCTTGACTGGCGGTAAACAAATTGAAATAGAATGGAGCAAGGAAAGCAGGCAAGCTAAGACAATTTATAAAGACCTAAAAGGAAATCCGATACAGTTAAATAAGGGCAATACATGGGTACAGGTAATACCAGACAATGCAACCATTGAATTTAAGGAGTGATTATAATTAATAATGATGTATTGATATCAAAAGCTAAGGAAGCTATGAAGAATGCATATACTAAATATTCAGGTTTTAATGTGGGTGCGGCCTTGCTTACTAAGTCTGGAAAAATATTTACAGGCTGTAATATAGAAAATTCATCCTATGGAGCAACTATTTGTGCAGAACGAGTAGCCTTTGCAAAAGCAATTTCGGAAGGTGAAAGAGATTTTGAAGCTATTGCTATTGTAAGCAGCAGTGGGAATTTTACATACCCTTGCGGCATTTGCAGACAGTTTATGTCAGAATGGGGAACACAGCTTAAGTTAATTTTTGAGAATGAAAAAGAGACTAAGATTTATACCCTGGATCAGCTTTTACCTGAAGCGTTTACTGAGTTTTAACTAACAATATCTAAATCTTTTTCGCAACATATCTATTACAAAAGAATAAATATTTGAGGTGTTAATTTGGAAAAAAAATTTAAATCAGGTTTTGTATCAGTTATAGGAAGACCAAACGTAGGAAAATCTACGCTTATTAACCAATTGCTTGGAGAAAGAATAACCATTATCTCCAGTAAGCCGCAGACCACTAGAAATTCAATTCGATGTATTTATACCAATGATCAGAGCCAAGTTATATTTATTGATACTCCGGGCATACATAAGCCATTGCATAAGCTGGGTGAGTTTATGGTAACTGCAGCTACAGAATCACTGAAGGCAGTTGATGTAGTAATTGCAGTTATTGATGCTTCTCATGAAATCACTTCAGAAGATATGGATATTATAGAAATTGCCAGAGCGGTAAAATCTCCTGTAATACTCGTACTTAATAAAGTGGATAAAATAGAAAAGTCAAAGCTGGAGATTTTATTGACTAAGTTTAGTACTCAGGAGAGTCATTTTGACTGTTTGATACCTGCTTCTGCAAAACAGGGTATGAATACTGAGCTGGTATTAAACGAAATTATAAAAAGACTGCCGGAAGGACCCATGTATTTTCCCGAAGATATAACAACTGATGTTAGCGAACGCTTTGTTGTATCAGAATTTATAAGGGAAAAGATACTTGAGCTTACTTCTGATGAAGTTCCTCATGGAACTGCCGTAGAGGTGGAGTCTATGAGAGAAAGAGAAGCTGGTGGAATAATAGACATAGAGGCTAATATATACTGTGAGAAAGATTCTCACAAAGGGATAATAATAGGCAAACAAGGCAAGATGCTTAAGGAAATTGGCAGCAGAGCAAGAGTTGATCTGGAAAACCTGTTAGACTGTAAAGTAAATCTACAGCTATGGGTCAAGGTTAGAAAAAACTGGAGAGATAACAACTCTATACTAAGGAGCTTGGGATATAAATAGGAGTGAAGCCATGGGAATTACTAAAACCCAGGGTATAGTTCTAAAATATACTAATTTGGGTGAAGCGGACAAAATATTAACTATACTTACAAGAAATAAGGGAAAGCTTAAAGCAATTGCGAAAGGCTGCAGAAAACCAAAAAGCAGTCTATTAGCTTCTAGTGAGGTTTTTGCTTTCAGTGAATTTATATTATATAAGGGTACAAATCTATATCATGTTACAAATGCTGAAACTAGAGAGATATTTTATAACCTTCGTAATGACCTTCTAAGGCTTTCTTATGCTGTTTTTTTTGTTGAGCTGGCTGATACTGTGTCCGATGAGGAAATAGCCAGTGAAAGACTGTTTATATTGCTTTCTAAGACACTATATTATCTAGCCGAAGGGGTAACGCCTGTGGGAATAATTAATCAAGCTTATCAGCTTAAGTTAATGGATATAAGTGGCTATAGACCAAATTTAAACAAGTGTGTTCTCTGCGGGGAAACGGATCCTAAATATTACAAGTTTGACATTGAACTAGGTGGTATTATTTGCGATGAGTGTGAAAAATTTGGTAAAAGTATAATGAAAATAAGTCCGGGTACATTAGAGACAGTCAAATTATTATTGAATACCGAAATTTCTAGACTAAACGCTTTGAAAATTGATAATACTATTTTTAAGGAAATAGATAAATTAGTAAAGAAATTTGTGGAAGCTCACTTGGAGAAGCAATTCAAATCTTTAGAGTTTCTTGATGAGATTAAAAACAACTATCAAGACTAATACGTAATATATGAATCATGAAAGCGTTTAGTACAAAACATATAGAAAGGAGAAAAACACATGGATATTACCTTAGAAAAAATTGACATTATAAGAGACAGAACTGGAGTTAGTTATAAGCAAGCTAAGGAAGCTCTGGAGGCAGCAGGTGGAAATGTAATTGATGCACTAATAGATGTAGAAGAAGATGGAAATAAGAATTGGTCAGAATCTATGTCAGGGTGGAAGGATACTATAACAGAAACAATATCTGTAAGAGGGAATGAAGCCATTGACAAGCTGAAGATTTTAGTTCAATCAGGCAATGTAAGCAGAGTAAGAGTAAAAAAGGATGACTATATAATAATGGATATTCCTGTTACTGCAGGTGCTATAGGTGCTGTATTAATCCCACTATATACAGCTGTTGGAGCTGTAGTAGCACTGCTTACTAAGTGCACTATAGAAGTAGAAAGACCAAATAAGGATATAATAAATGTAAGCGATACAATTACAAATACTGCTGATGGTATTACTTCAAAAATAAGAAATGTTGCAAACGATATAAGGCAGGCAGCAGGAAATATTCAGAATAAAGCTGAAAACATAAATAAAAACACTGAGAAAGAAAATATAGATGATCTTACTTATAAAACAACTGAAACAACAGATGATTTTGATACAACTACAGATAACAAAGATAATAGTTATAAACAATAGAAATTTGAAGCTCTTACCTAAAATAATGCAAATTTATCGGTAAGGGCTTTGTTTTTTTGTAAAATCAAAAATAAATCTTATTATAATTTTGGCAGTATTGTGAAAGCTTTAAGAATTTTGTAATTTTTTGAATAATATATTGCAGATATTTGAATGTTTGTGATAATATTTATTGAGGGACTATCTATATGTTTTACATTAAACATTTTACATTGGATTCAAAATGTGCAAAACGTTTTCCTTGATTTATATGTTGCGAAAAATATAGTTTTGATAATACAAAAGCAGACGCTTCTACTGCATTTGTGTATGTTAAATCTTTTTAGCAATATATCTACATAAATCGCCATATTTATTTTAGTATATCTAATTAGTGCGAAATATATGGATTAACTCTGAATATTAAGCGTTATGGTGTGGTATTATATAAAGTGATTTAGTTGGAGAAATTTAACTGTTGTCTCATTTATCTAGCCACTTATAAGGCTGTTGCACTTAATGCATACAAATATTATGATTGCAGGTGATTGCTATAGAATTTACAAGCCGTCAAAAACATATTATTGAGCTGGTAAAAGGATATCAGCCAATTACAAGCACTCAACTTGCAGAAAGACTTAATGTAAGCAGAGCGACTATTCGTCCTGATTTATCTGTGCTTACTATGTCAGGCGTGCTTGAAGCAAAGCCTAAACTTGGATATTTCTACAGAAATAGTACAATATTTGATATAATAAAAAGTGTGAAGGTTAAAGAAATAAAGTCTAAGCCGGTAATTGTATCAGAGGATACTACTGTTTATGATGCTATTGTTAGGCTGTTTCTAGAGGACACTGGAACATTATATGTAGAGAATAATGGAGTTTTATCCGGGGTGGTATCACGAAAGGACTTTATTAAGATTGCTGTAGGTAATACTGAGGTTAAGAAGCTTCCAATAGGAATGATAATGTCACGGATGCCGAAGGTTATATACACTACAGATGAGGAAAATGTACTAGATGCTGCAGAGAAACTTATATTAAATGAGATAGACAGTATTCCGGTAGTAGAGATTATAAATGATAAAGACGGGAAGCAGGAGCTTAAAGTGACAGGAAAGGTGTCTAAAACTACTTTCACCCGACTTTTATATGAGCTTGGGAAGGGTATGAGGAGCTTAGATGAAAACTGCTAATGCTATAATATACGCAATATCAGATTCCTTTGAAGAGACCGCTGTATTTATTGCAAAGGCAGCTGCAGTGCAGTTTGACAGCAGTAACGTTATAATAGAGAGAATCTATTTTATTAAAGATAGTTCAGCTATTGATAATATAATTTCAGCAGCTAAACAGATTAATAGTCTATTAATAATCAATATGGTACAAATAGAGCTAAAGAATTATTTAATATATAGAGCAAAGGAAAATAGTATAGCATATTTTGATATAATGGAACAAGCAGTAGCAACTTTATCAAAGGTAATTAATCGAGAACCAAAGCTTGTTTCAGAAGATACTTATCAGCTAAATGAGGAGTATTTTGATAGGATGGAGGCTATAGACTTTGCAGTCAAATATGATGATTGTAAAGATCCAAGGGCTGTTAAAAAGGCCGACTTGGTGCTTATAGGCATCTCTAGAACTTCAAAAACCCCTTTAAGTATATATTTGGCTACAAAAAACATAAAGGTAGCGAACATACCCCTTGTTCCGGAAGTGATGTTGCCACATGAATTATTTGAAATACCCAAGGAAAGAATTTTCGGATTGATAACCAGCAAGCAAAAGCTGAATACAATTCGGATGGAAAGGTTAAAAGCTCATGGTTTAGACAGTGAAGCTAATTATGCCAGCTTTGAACGTATAGACTATGAGATAAAATATGCAGATCAAATAATGAAAGATATCGGTTGCGTAGTATTAAATGTTACCGATAAAGCCATTGAAGAAACTGCAAGTACAATACTTCAAATTTTAAAGGAGGTAAACGCTAATGAAAAAGTACGTTTACAATT
>JBAVGO010000155.1:0-2867 GCA_049684915.1 Lutisporaceae bacterium
TCCTTTAAATGTAGCTTTGATTGCACCATATGTTTTTGATGCTTCAGTAAAGCAGATATTTGCAAGCTTATTAAGAGGTAATTGCCTGTATATTGTTCCAGAAGAATATAGAAATATAGGAGAAAAGTTAACAGAATACTACATTGAAAATTCTATAGATATTTCAGATGGGACGCCGTCTCATTTTAAATTGATATTGGGCGATAACATAGAAAAAATAAAAGATATTCCAGTAAAGCATTTTATAATTGGTGGAGAAGAGTTATCCGTTAATGTAGTTAAAGATTTTTTAGCATTTTTCAAAGACAAAAAACCTAATATAACTAATATATATGGGCCAACCGAATGCTGTGTGGACTCGACAGCTTTCTTAATTGATAGTGATCGGCTTGATACATTAAATACTATTCCTATTGGTCGTCCTTTGGTAAACTATAATACATATATAGTAGATAAAGACAATAAGCTTCAACCAATAGGAGTAGCAGGAGAATTATGCATAGCAGGAGCTGGACTGGCAAGAGGATATCTTAATAAACCAGAGATGACCGAAGAAAAATTCGTTGCGAATCCATTTGAGCCAGGAAAGAAGATGTATAAGACGGGAGACCTTGCAAGATGGCTTCCAGATGGAAACATAGAATTTTTAGGCAGAATAGATTATCAGGTAAAAATAAGAGGCTATAGAATAGAACTTGGGGAAATTGAAAATCAACTGCTAAAGAATGAAGGTATTAAAGAGGCAGTTGTAATAGATAAACAAGATGGACAAGGCAATAAGTATTTATGTGCCTATATAGTATCCGATAGAGAGATAACAGTATCGGAACTAAGGAAAAACCTTTCTCAAAGCTTACCAGACTATATGATACCAACATATTTTGTACAAATAGAAAAAATCCCTTTAACACTCAATGGAAAAATAAATAGAAAAGCACTGCCAGAACCTGATGGAAGCATAAACACAGGAATTGAATACGTTGCAGCAACAAATGATATTGAAAAGAAACTGGTAAAAATATGGAGTAATGTGTTAGAGGTAGACAATATAGGAATAAATGATGACTTCTTTACCTTGGGAGGACATTCATTAAAGGCAATAAAAATAGTATCAATTATACAAAAAGAATTAATGGTTGAAATATCAGTAGGTGATATATTTAGCAATCTGACGATAAGGCAGTTAGGAGAATATATAGGAAAAACCAAAGAAATTGTATACTCATCTATAGAAGCTGTAGAAGAAAGAGAACTGTATGAAGTATCCTCAGCTCAAAAAAGAATGTTTGCCTTAAATCAATTCTCAAAGAAGGAAACAAATTATAATATTCCGCATGTAATAATTTTCGAAGGCAAGCTGGAAAAAAGCAAGCTAGAAGAAAGCTTTAAAAAGCTTATAGAAAGACATGAAGCCTTTAGAACATCCTTTGAATTGGCAAATAACGAGATAATGCAGAGAATTCATAAAGCTGTTCAGTTTAATTTGGAATATGAAGAAGTAAATACAAGCTCAGAAGACATAATCAAGTCTAAAGTAGAGAAATTCATAAAACCCTTTGATTTATCAAAAGCTCCATTACTAAGGGTGAAGCTTATTAGGCTTGAAGAAGAAAAGTATGTGTTAATGTTTGATATGCATCACATAATATCAGATGGTACTTCCATGGACATTATTATGGATGAATTCACGAAACTATTTAAAAATGAAAATTTAGAAGAGCTAAGAGTACAGTATAAGGATTACTCTGCCTGGGAAAATAGAATGCTAGCTTCCGAGGGTATGAAAAAGCATGAAGAATATTGGACAAAGATGTTCAGTGATGAAATACCTGTATTAAATTCACAAACAGATTATCCACGTCCGAGTATTCAGAGCTTTGAAGGAGAAAGCATAGGATTTGGACTGGACAAGGATTTAACACAAAAGCTAAACAAAATAAGCAAGGCTAAGGTTGCAACTTTGTATATGACTTTATTGTCAGCCTACAATATATTGCTTTCAAAGTATAGTGGACAAGAAGACATAGTAGTAGGCTCACCAATAGCAGGCAGATCTCATGCGGAGCTATATAATATGGTAGGAATGTTCGTAAACACCCTTGCCATGAGAAACTACCCTGGAAGAAAGAAGACTTTTAATGAATTTCTACAAGAAGTAAAGAAAAATGCATTAAGTGCATATGAAAATCAGGGTTATCAATTTGATAAACTGGTAGAAAAGTTGGATATCAAAAGAGATTTAAGCAGAAATGCGTTATTCGATACTATGTTTACACTACAAAATACTGAAAATAAAGAAATGGAGCTTGATAAGGTAAGGATTAAACAGTTTCAATTTGAAAGAGGAGTATCAAAGTTTGATATAACTTTATCAGCAGAAGAAAAAGGGGAAGAAATAAAATTCAATTTAGAGTATTGTACTAAGCTGTTTAAGAGAGAAACTATAGAAAGAATGATTGAGCATTTTAAAAATATATTAAAAGCAGTAGCAGAGGAGCCAGAAATAAAGCTATGCGAAATAGATATGCTCTCAGAGGAAGAGAAAAGGGAGATATTAGTAGCTTTCAATAACACTAAAACACAATATCCTAAAGATAAAACCATATGTGAATACTTTGAGGAACAAGTAAGAAATACACCTGACAATGCAGCAGTAGCATATGAAGGTAAGAAATTAACCTACAAGGAGTTAAATGAGAAAGCAAATCAATTAGCAAGAGTGTTAAGAGGCAAGGGCGTAAAAACAGACACAATCGTAGGAATAATGGTGGAAAGATCACTTGAGATGATGGTAGGAATCATGGGAATATTAAAAGCTGGAGGAGCCTACTTGCCAATATCTCCAGAATATCCAGATGACAGAATAA
>JBAVGO010000156.1:0-3824 GCA_049684915.1 Lutisporaceae bacterium
GTTCACAAATCTGGTGGCAATAACGGAGAGGTCACACCTGTTCCCATACCGAACACAGAAGTTAAGCTCTCCAGTGCTGATGGTACTTGGACCGCAGGGTCCTGGGAGAGTAGGTCGTCGCCGGGTAAACAGAAAGACAGTCAGAAATGGCTGTTTTTTTATTTGCATATTTGATTGTTCATATTATCCTACTTTTTATGTTTATTAAAGAAATGGTTGATATTGTGCAAGTCTAATATTCATATTAAATTCTAAGTGCGATACAAAAAAATATAACAATATTTATAAAACTATTACAATTTTTAACACATTAGTCTATAATATAAATTATAAAAAGACATAATGAATTGTATTATTGATTACCGTATATAAAAACTAACGTAAAAGTATATATAAATTACATTTGTGTAAAATTCTTTGAGTGGGTGAAGATATGCAACTTATTAATAACCAGTATTGTGTTACAGGTATGATTAGAGAGGAAAATCATTATACATTGTATAATGTACAAGACATACAAAAGGCTAATCGACTTAAGTATCTAATGATGATAGAGAATCATAAGAATAATGAAGCCTTTATAAGATTTATGAAGAGTAATATATATGATTATTCTAATTTGTGTCATCCTAATATAGCACAGTATTTCTTCTTTAATAAAGTAAATACTATAGATAATAAACCAATAATAGAAAGTAAGTATTACCTAACTATTGAGAATCTAGATGGTCAAAATTTATTTGAAGCTTCATCTAATTTGAACTTCGAAGAAAAGCTAGATCTCGTAATACAGCTTTGCTCAGCCGTCAAGTATCTTCACTTGAAGGACTTTTTGTTATGTAATATAAGCAAGAATGAGATTTATATAATTAAGGAAGACAAAAAAAATATACTAAAGCTAGGAACAATTCCGTATCCACAAAATATAGAAAGCAGCAATATAATAAATATTGGAGATAATTTATTTAAAGCACCAGAGGTTTATAAAAGAGAACGTTATAGTGTGCTTTCAGATATTTATTTGTTGGGTATAATTATATTTTACTTTATGAGTGGAATTGAAATATCTAAGACTAATTTTACAAAAGATATAAGCAGTTTTGAATTTAATGGAGATAACAATTTTATAAAAATTAGAGAGATAATTTCAAAATGTACAAATTTAGATTCAAATTCAAGATACCAAGATTTATTGGAACTTGTGGATGACATCAATAAGAAGTTTTGTAAAAAATATAAAATAATAGATAAGACCTCAATTGAAAGAGTGCAAAGATACAAATCCAAGCTAATAGTTGAAAAGAAACACATAAATAAAATATTAGAGTTGGCAAAAGAATTTTTCTATAAAGAAGTTGAGATAAGAGGTGCATTTGTAGAATTCATGGAAGGGTCTTTAAAGGGTGAATTTATAAAGAATTTATCCCTAGGAAGCAATCAGGAAGGATATACTTCTACGATTATTAGTATGAACAAAGAGGCAAAGAGACCTTTTGAATACATAATACCGTTTATAAAGGAGTTATTTTCTAGTTGTGACAAGGACATATCCAACAAATATAATGAACTACTAATATACGTCTTTGGAGAAATGGCTAGTGAGATGTGCAATAGCTTAAGTGAAGAAAGCAGAATTAAGCTTAAGGTTCGGTTTTTAAATTTTATTACTGAAGCGGTATCTAAAACAACCAGGATACTAATAGCAGAAAATATTTTTTTTGCAGATAAGGAGTCGCTTGGATTAATAAAGTTTGCTTTTCAAAATAGCAGCGGTAGAGAGTTGTTTATTATTGTATCAGTAGATGAGGCTATGAGCAACTACTATAAAAATACAACGGAATACAAAAACATATTACAAAAAAATTATATATATTATGTTAAGCTAACCAACTATAATATTACTGAAACAGCAGCATATATCAAAACTTTACTTGGAACCATAAAAGTACCTATGGCTTTTATTACAGAAGTATACAAGTATACTGAAGGCACGCCTGAGTATATATATGCAATGTTAAATGCATTTATAAATAGAAAAGATATTTATGTAGATAAAACAGGAGAATGGGTATTTGATAAGGTAAAGTTTAATGAATTAAATATATTATTTAATCTTGATGAAATTTATTTAAATAAAATAGAGGGTTTAGAACTAATATATCAAAACGCTTTAAAGGTTGCCTCGGTTTATGAAGGGGCTTTATCCCCACAGTTATTAGCTACTCAAATGGGAATAGCGGCAAACTCAGCCTTGGAGATATTAAATTATCTTTCTTATATTGATATTATGCTTAGAAGTGTTGACAACTTTGGACTAAGTTACGAGTTCAAGTCTTCTAGTCTTAAGAAGTCAATATATGACAAGCTTCTAGAAGATGAAAAAACAAAGTTTCATCTTGCGGCAGCTATTGATTTGGAGGAACTTGGTGAAAGCTGTGAGTATAAAAATAATAGCGAATTGATATTTCATCTTATTAAAAGTAATAGGTCAAGTAAGGCTATAGATTTGTTGCTAAATAATGCTAAGGAATTTTCATCAGCTAATCTGATTAATCAAGCTATACAAGCACTAAATCAGGCCTATGAATTGTTTAAGCCAGAGGATGCTTCGCGTAAGAGACTGAGACTTTGTAATGAGCTTGGCAAGCTTTATATTCATATAAACAGCTTTGACAATAGCATAAAATTTTTAAACGAAGCAGAACGACTGGCAATAAAGCATGATGATCAAAAGAGCTTAATTGATGTTTGTATTGAGAAGATAAATATACTACATAGAGTAAAGGAAGATAAAAACACTTTATATTACATAAAGAAGGCAAAGCAGCTACTTAGGAATGTAGAGTACTATGAAGGCTTTTATGATTACATTTTGTGTTTGAATGATACTATGATGGACAAAAGAAAGTATAATTCATATATAAGGGTATTGCATAGGGTGCTTATTAATATTGATAAGAATAGATATGAATTATATTATGCAAGGCTTTTGGTGCAGTATGGAATAAGCCTTATCAGGTCCAGAAAGCTAGGCGGAGGCATAGATATACTTAAGGAAGCTGCAACAGTATTTGAAGGTTTGGAAGAGTATAAGTATTTACCTCGGGTATATAACGCAATAGGAACCTGCTATATAGATATGTTCAATGACTATTCTAAAGCGAAAGACTATTATGAAAAGGCATTGGGTGTAAGTGTTAAAACAAACAATTTAGAATATGTACAAAAGATATATAACAATATGGCAGAAATATATAGATATCAGGATAAATACCCAAAGGCCATGGACTATTATAAGCAAAGCTTAGAAACGGCTAAAGCGATTCAAAGAAAATATGATAAAGTGCTTATTGATATAAATATTGCATTACTTGATATAACTATGGAGGATTATTACAACGTTTCAAAGCTTCTTGATAATATACAAGTGGTTATTAATGAGAGCAAGGATCTGGGCGACGTTACAAAGAATTTTTATGAAGTAAGAGCAGAATACTATTACAGATTAGGATATTATGAGTTAGCCAAGGCTTATGCACAAAAGTCTGTTGATATGTGCACAAGTTGGGGGATTCCACACAATAGGGAATCCATACTTTTAAAACGAATGGCAGAAATACACCTTACAGAAAATCTGCACTATGAACAGGATATGGTGCTATGCAAAAGCATACTACAGGATAATCGGTATAAGCTGGGGCGTGTGGCATGCTTTCAACTAGCAGAAATATATGCCAGCAAGGAATTCTATGAGGAAGCAAGAGCATTTATGAAGCTTGGACTAAGCTATGTTGATAAGATAGAAACAGACATACTAAAGGTAG
>JBAVGO010000157.1:0-23520 GCA_049684915.1 Lutisporaceae bacterium
ATTGTTAATACAGGAGGATGCTCTAACAACAAAAGAACATCGGCTATAACTTCCTGTTGACTAAGCTTAAGAACCTGTAGCTGTATGTCAAGAGCTGCTTGATATTCGATTAACCCAAGCTTTACAACATTCACCCTCATAGTATTATCCTCTATTTCAGAATTTTATAATTTTTGTATTTTCTATTTATGAAAAAAGAACTTTTTGCCCATGCCGTTACTAACTCCTAGGCTTCTTAATTTCTATATCCATGTTTTTTTCGTAAATTTTAACAATGGCACAATGATCCTCATTTGCTTTGCCTTCCGCTTCCATTTGATTCATGTAGCCTAAAACCATTTTTGACATTGGTATCTCAACATCTAATTCCTCTGCCATATGAACAGCATTTTTTAAATCCTTTTGGTGTATAGCAATTCTCGCACTTGCCTCAAAATTTCTGCTGATGATTTTAGGTATTTTAGAATTCATTACTGCACTTCCAGCAAATCCACCCTTTATCGCATTAAAAAGAACCTCAGGGTCGATACCTGCCTTTACTGCGAATGCAAAGCTTTCACTTACTGCTCCTATATTGCATCCTACAATCATATTGTTCGCAAGCTTTGCAACACTGCCACACCCAGTTGATCCCATATATGTTACTGAGCTTCCTATGCTGAGCAAAAGCGGATTAACCTCCTCAAATATTTCCTTGTCACCGCCGCACATAATTGCAAGCGTTCCTGCAATCGCACCTTCTTGTCCCCCACTTACAGGAGAATCAAGAAGTCTTACTCCATTTTCCTTTGCCTTTTTATACATTTCTCTTATGATACTTGGAGCTGTTGAGCTTAAATCAACAATAACAGCTCCTTTTTTACCTGCATCAATGATTCCCTGTATACTTGATTTCACAAGGTCATTGGTCGGTAAACATAGGAATACAATGTCACATTTACTATAAATTTCTTCCGCATTGCCTATTGGTATTCCACCGTTTTCTTCAAATATATTTCTTTTTTCTTCAAGGACATCGAAGCCCATAACAGATTGCTCGCCCTTTTTCACCATATTAATAGCCATAGGAAGTCCCATGATTCCCATTCCTAAAAAACCAATTTGTTTCATATATCAAGCACCTCCTCTGTATTTTAAAAATGCAATCATTTATTAGGCATATGAATAGCTCTTTTTTCTATTGACAATGCTGCTTCTCTAATAGCTTCTGATACTGTAGGATGTGCATGGATAGTAGCTATAATCTCATCTACTGTAGCTTCCATCTTTATAGCCAATGCACATTCTGCTATCATGTCTGTAGCTCTTGGACCGACTATATGTGCACCTAATATTTCCTTATGTTCTTTTCCAATAACAAATTTAATCATTCCATCTCCACCAATAATGAGTGTTCTTCCATTTCCAGATAACGGGAATTTACCTATTATATAATCTATCCCTTGCTTTTTTGCTTCCTCCTCAGTCAATCCAACAGAAGCAAACTCAGGATTTGTATATACACAAGATGGGTTTGTCTTCGAATCAAATACACTGTGGTGACCTAATGCATTTTCTGCTGCGACTTCACCATGAACAGATGCTATGTGAGCTAACATAATTTTCCCGATACAATCGCCAATTGCATAGATTCCTGCTACATTTGTCTCCATTTTATCATTTGCAATAATTTTTCCTCTGTCGTTTATAATGCCTGCCTTTTCTAATTCAAGAGCTGCTGTATTTATTCTTCTTCCAACAGAAATCAAAGCTTTTTCACAAGAGAATATCCTAGTTTTTCCGTCGCTCATTTCAACTGTGATATTCGCCTGTGCACCCTCATCTTTTATAGACATAACCTTTGCTTCTGTATAAATCTCTACATCTCTTTGAGCTAATTTTACACGTATTATTTTTGTAAGCTCTCCGTCCATCATCGGCAATATTTCTTTTTGCATTTCAATGATTGTAACCTTGCAGCCAAGTGTACTGTACAAAGTTGCAAGCTCTACACCGATTACACCACCGCCAACAATAACCATTGTTTTAGGAACTTCTTGAAGCTCAAGAGCTCCCGTACTGTCAATACATTGCTTTGCATCTATGCCAGGTATTGGAGGCATAGCAGGAACTGAGCCTGTTGCAATAATAAACCTATCTGCCTTTATAGTTTCTGTCCCGCCCTCTGTTGTTTTAACATGAATTGTATCCTTGTTAATAAATGATGCTAATCCCGAAATAACTTTTACCTTATTGATTGCTAATAGTCCCTCAACTCCACTTACCAATTGGTTTGTTACTGCTCTTTTTCTTTCTTGTGCTTTTACAAAATCAAGCTTCACACTTGCAATAACTCCATAGTCGGATCCGTGTACAGCCTCATCATAAAGCTCTGCTGTATGAAGCAGTGACTTTGTAGGTATACAACCAATATTTAAGCATGTGCCGCCAATATATTCTTTTTCTATTAGTGTAACTTCACCACCTAGCTGAGCAGCTCTAATAGCTGCGACATATCCGCCAGGACCTCCACCAATTACAACAACCTTTGTTTTTCCATTATCCACAGTAAAGTATCCTCCTTAATCGAAAATATACCCTCAGAAGAAACCGCTATTCTCTAACTCTATAAATACATCAAATCAGGATCTTCCAAATAATCCTTAATCAATTTTAAAAATTGTGCTGCCAATGCTCCATCAACTACTCTATGGTCGAAGGATAAGCTAATAGTCATCATAGAAGCAGGAACAATCTCCTCATTTTCATTGACAACAGGCTTGCGAACTATTCGTCCAACTCCTAAAATAGAGCACTCAGGCAAATTGATAATTGGTGTAAATCCGTCTATATCGTAGCTTCCAAGATTACTTATTGTAAATGTTCCTCCTATTAGCTCATCTCCAGTAAGTTTATTATTCCTTGCTTTCGAAATCAGATCTTTTGTATCCTCGCATATCGCCTTTAATCCCTTGCGATCTGCATCTCTTACAACCGGAACAAGCAGTCCTTCTTCAAGAGCAACTGCTACCCCGATATTGACTCTGTCATGTATGATAATGCTGTCTCCCTCAATAGAAGTGTTCATCATAGGTATACTTCTAAGAGCAGCTGCAGCCATTTTTACTAAAATATCTGTATAACTAAAGCGTGTATCGCTGTTTTTTGCATTCAGCTTGCTTCTAAGTACGATAGTATTATTGACATTTGCTTCAGTGGTAAGTGTAACATGAGGAGCACTATGCTTACTCTCTGTCATTCGCTTGCCAATAACCTTACGGATATTGGTTAAGGGTTTTATGGTATCTCCACTTTCTATTGATATATTAGTCTTAGCCGCTGGTGCTAATTGTGTTACTGCCACTGTTACATTTTGTTCTTGGGTCAGAACATCTTTTAGTACAATACGTCCATTAAATCCTGAACCTGTTATTTTAGATAAATTCACACCCATCTTTGCAGCAACTTTTTTTGCCAAAGGAGATACAATAATACGTCCCACTTTTACCTTGTCATATACTTGAGGAGACTTCATACCTATTACTACTGCTTCCATTTTGTCCTCTGCTTTTGGAGAAACTGAGGCTATATTTATTTCTTCGTTTGCCGTTCCTATAATGGCAATCAAACCCTGAACAGGTATTTCATCGCCTTTCTTAGCATAAATCACACGCAACACACCAGCAACTTCACTTTCGATTTCACTAGATAGTTTATCAGTAGTAATTTGAACAAGAGGATCTCCTACTTTTACTTCATCACCTACTTGTTTTAACCATTCTCCAATTAAACCCTCTGTCATAGTTAAGCCTAATTGGGGCATCTTAATTTCTGTTGCCATATCTTATTCCTCCCCTTACTTTACGTTAACTACTTTTTTTACTGCTTTAACTATGTCCTCGACATGTGGAAAAAATACATCTTCAAGTGTTGGGCTAAATGGTGGAACTATGTTTAATGCTGCTACACGCTCTACAGGAGAATCAAGCTCATCAAACAACTCTTCCATAATCTGTGCTGATATCTCACCTGCAAAGCCACTTCTCTTAACGCCCTCTTGTACAACTACAACATTGTGTGTCTTTGAGACAGACTTTTTAATTGCTTCCCAATCCAAAGGAACAAGAGAACGAAGGTCAACAACTTCTACATCAATGCCTTCTTTTTCAAGCTCTTTTGCAGCATCTAATGCAAAAAACACCTGACGAGACCAAGTGATTATAGTAACATCCTTGCCTTCACGTTTAACATCTGCCTTACCTAGTGGAATAACATACTCTTCATCAGGAATCTCACCCTTTGTTGCATAAAGAAGCTTGTGTTCTAAGAAAATTACAGGATCATCATCACGAATAGCTGCCTTAATCAAGCCCTTTGCATCATAAGCGCTAGAAGGACATACTACCTTAAGCCCTGGAATACTAGTAAATAGTGTTTCAAGACATTGGGAATGCTGTCCTGCATTTCTTCTTCCTGATCCCATAGGTGCACGGACCACCATGGGTATATGAACCTGACCCCCAGTCATATATCTCATTTTTGCAGCTTGATTCATAACAGGATCCATTGCTACACCTATAAAATCAACATACATTAATTCAACTATAGGTCGAATTCCACGCATTGCAGCACCAACTGACATTCCTGTAAATCCTGACTCCACTATTGGTGTCTCTATTACTCTCTTTGGTCCAAACTCATCAAGGAATCCCAGTGTAATACCAAATGGACTTCCCATTGCTCCTAAGTCTTCACCAACCATGATTACATTTTTGTCTCTTATCATTTCTTCATGCAAGCCTTCTCTGATTGCATGGCTAACACTCATTGTCTTCATCGTGCAACACTCCTTTCATTATCAGATGCATATACATCCAAAGTAACCTCTCTGACATCTGGATAAGGAGATTTTTGTGCAAATAGATATGCTGACTCAATTTCATGATCCATTGCCTCTTCTATAGCAATCAATTCTTTTTCATCTATATTTTCATTAATTAAATATACTCTAAAAGTATCAATCGGATCTTTTTTCTTCCACTCTTCTGTAATTTCTTTTGAGCGATATCCAGCAGGATCGCCCTCATAGTGCCCACGCATACGATATGTTAAGCACTCAACAAGGGATGGTCCATTGCCTTGACGAGCGTAATCAATTGCCTTTTTTACTGCCTCATAAACTTCTAAAGGATTATTTCCATCTATAGTTACGCCTGGTATATCATAGGCTTTCGCACGAACAGCAATAGTGTCCGTGTTTGTAACTGTATGAATATTAACAGAAACGCCATACAGGTTGTTTTCACATAAATAAACCACAGGTAGCTTCCAAGCTGCCGCCATATTGATAGCTTCATGGAAAGTACCTTGGTTAGACGCAGCATCTCCAAAAAATGCAATGGTAACTTCGTCAGTGTTCCTAATTTTTGATGTTAACCCAGAACCAGTGGCAATAGGAATACCAGCACCTACAATACCATTTGCTCCAAGAATACCTAAGCTAACATCAGCAACGTGCATTGAACCACCCTTGCCATGGCAATAGCCTGTAGACTTCCCGAAAAGCTCAGCCATCATTATGTCAGTCTTTGCTCCCTTTGCGATGCAATGACCATGACCACGGTGGGTAGATGTGATAAAATCTCTTTTTTCTAAAGCTTTACAAGCACCAACAGCAGAAGCTTCCTGACCAACAGAAGTATGGATGTTTCCTGCAAGCATACCTTTTGTAAAACAATCAGTTAGTTTTATTTCAAATTTCCTGATTCTTAACATAGTCTCATACATATCAAGAAGCAGTTCCTTTGAATATATTTTTTTCTTCAAATATATTCACACCTTTCTAATAGTCTATAAAAAATCTCTCAATGATGTTATCAACAAATATAATTCTAAATATACATTTTTCCGAAATAAAAAAAGGTGGATATAAAATCCACCAATTCTTACTACACTATTTTGTTAACCTTTTTCTATATAATCCTAAATTTCCATAGTGCTTCCTATATCTTCTAAAAATAATGCTGGCACAAAATTTCCCCTAACAGTATCATAGCTTTTCTTTGCCGCCTTTATCCAGTCAAACCTGTCAAACTCCTGATAGGGCAAATGTACTACAGCTATTTTCCTAGGATTAATTAGTTCCTTGACAATTTGTCTAGCAGATGGAATTGCTATATATGGAAAGTTCGCAATTAGTAAATCTATTCTATATTGCTGTAACCCAAGTTGTTCAAAGTTCTGTATAACAGGTGCAGCATCACCTAAATGCATTACCGATGTTTCATTATATTCAATAAGATATGCAAAATTATCTATATTTATATATTCTTTTCCCTCATGAACCATAGATATTGCTTGAACTTCTATGCCTTTTATCATTACTTTTTCAAAACATCCTGCTTTTATATTCAACTCAATTAGCCTGTCAGCATCAATATTGTAAGCATCTTGTCTTAGTATAGTAATAACTTCAGGAGTAGAAACAACTACAGTATTCATATTCTTTAGCAAAAACCTGCATATGCTTTTACTGTCAAAATGGTCGCTATGATTGTGTGTTATTAGTATCAAATCAATATTCTTAAAAGGTTCAATCCCATTAATCAATTGATCAAGAATATCAACAGGTGTACTTTTATAAATAGGTACGTCATAATTGCAAAAGGCATCTACTAACACTTTCTTATCATTAATCTTAATCATTACTCCTGCATTAGATAAATAGGTTATATAATTGGACTTTATCATGTCATGTTCTTTACTCATTTATTCTTCCACCTTTAACTATAAGGATTTTCTGCTTTTGTAATAAATATATCATGAAACACTTGGAATTGCACTAGGTATAGATGCTTAATGCTAACGAAAAGAAGTCGACTGTAAATCGACTTCTTTGACAAAGCTTTTTTGTCTTTATTTGATATTAACTGACTTACTTTAAGTATTGCTCTTATCTTCATAATGGGTATGCAGATATTTATGTGAAACTTCACCCAAGGGTTCGCCCAAAAACTCTTCATAAAGAGTATTAATCACAGGATTTTCATGGGATTTTCGGATGGCACATTGCCCATCAATATTATATATTGCTTCTACCCGTTTGTCTTTTATAGCGTTTGTTGTCGGTATTGGCTGACCGCCACCGCCTATACATCCACCGGGGCAGCACATGACTTCAATGAAATGATAATCTGCTTTTCCATTCCTTATCATATCCAGAATCATCCTAGCATTACTTAATCCATTAACTACAGCGACCTTAACATCAATATCCCCAACGTTTACTGTTGCTTCCTTGAAGCCTTCGATTCCCCTTAAATCATTGAAATTCACCTGTTCAAGTGTGTCACCAGTAACAACTTCATATACTGTACGAAGTGCAGCCTCCATAACTCCTCCGCTTGCACCAAATATAACGGCAGCACCTGTTGAGATACCAAAAGGCAAGTCAAAATCTACTGGTGTTAGATCTTCGATTCTGATACCAGATTTCCTTATCATTGAAGCAAGCTCCCTTGTAGTAATTACAATGTCAACATCCTGATAACCGTCACTATGCATCTCGTTTCTTTTAGCTTCACTTTTTTTAGCAGTGCAGGGCATGATAGATACCACAATAATATCCTTGGGGTCATAACTATACTTTTCGGCATAATAGGATTTGGACAATGAACCAAACATCTGCTGGGGAGATTTACAGGATGATAAATGTGGAAGAAGGTCAGGATAGAAAAGCTCAATAAATCTTATCCATCCAGGACTGCATGAGGTAAGCATGGGAAGCTTCCCATTGTTATTCATACGATGTAAAAGCTCATTACCTTCTTCAATTATAGTTAAATCTGCGGTGAAGTTAGTATCAAAAACCTTATCAAAACCTATTCTTTTTAAAAAGCTTACAATCTTGCCAGTAATTATGCTCCCAGGCTTCATTCCAAATTCTTCTCCTAATGCTACCCTTACAGCAGGAGCAATCTGGACAACTACATGTTTTTTATCGTCCTCAAGGACTTTCCAAACCCTGTCAGTATCATTTTTTTCATAAATAGCTCCTACTGGACATACATTTATACATTGACCACAAAATACACATTGTACTTCATCTAATCTTTTTCCAAAGGCTGGGGCAATTCTCATATCACAGCTTCTATTAATATTATATATTGCACCGACTCCCTGTACTTCATGACATACCTCAACACATCTTCCGCACTTAATGCATTTGCTTGGATCCCTTACAATAGAAGGATTGGATTCATCAATGGGAAGGTTATCTACAAATTTATCCATTGGGACACTTTCAACATTCAATTTTCTACATAGAGACTGTAATTCACAGTTGTTATTTCTTATACATGTCAGACATTCGCAATTATGATTTGCAAGAATTAATTGCAGTATGGTTTTTCTTGCTTCTCGAATTTTCTCTGTATTTGTTTTTACCACCATTCCATTTCTAACAGGTGTGCAACATGCAGCAGTAAAGGTGTTTTGACCTTCTACTTCAACAATACATACCCTGCAGCTCCCCTTAATACTCTGGTCTGGATGATAGCATAAGGTTGGAATGTCAATATTTATCATTTTTGCAGCCTCAACAATTGTGGCATTAGAATCAACTGTTACTTCAATGCCATCGATAATTAGTTTTACATCAGCCATTTATTCTACCTCCTTTTTAAAACATACCCCTGTTCTGCAATAGCCATTTATGTGTTCCATGTATTCTTCGTTAAAGTATTTTAATGTGGAGGTAATGACTGTTGGAGCAGCCTGACCTAAACCACAGAGAGATGCTTTGCCCATAAGTGAAGAGATGCTGCATATTAATTCCAAATCTCTTGTTGACCCCTGTCCTTTTGTTATCCTATCAATAATAGTTATTATGTGTCTAATTCCTTCTCTGCATGGAGTGCATTTGCCACAGGACTCATGCTTGAAGAATTCTAATATATTTTTTATAAAATCCAGTATGCAAACTGATTCATCAGCAATAAGTACCGCTCCAGAACCCAACCCATAACCTATTTGTTTAAACTCATCAAAATCAAGCTTTAAATCCAAAAGGCTTTCAGGTAGACATGGTCCAGACGAACCACCTAATTGAATGAATTTTAATTTCTTATTATTTTCAACACCACCGCAGAGGTCATATATTATTTCTCTTAAGCTTGTTCCGAACTCTACTTCAAAAACTCCCTTATTTACTATATTTCCACAAACTGAAACTAACTTAGTACCACTGCTGCTTTCAGTTCCAAATCTTTTAAATTCTTCAGCACCACTTGAAATAATCAGGGGTATATTGAATAATGTTTCCACATTATTTACCAGTGTAGGTTTTCCCCATAAACCATTTACAGGAGGGTAAGGCGGTTTAAATCTTGATCTTCCGGGATTGCCTTCAATTGATTCTATCAATGCTGTTTCTTCTCCACAGACATAGGCACCTGCACCGGACCTTATTTCTATATCAAAATTAAAGTTATGACCTAATATATTTGAACCTAAATAACCTTCACTTTTCAACAGCTCAACAGCCTTTTTTAATAATTCCCATGACTTTGAATATTCTCCTCTTATATATATATATCCCT
Source organism: Lutisporaceae bacterium (assembly GCA_049684915.1). Taxonomy (GTDB): domain Bacteria; phylum Bacillota; class Clostridia; order Lutisporales; family Lutisporaceae; genus GWB2-37-7. The sequence continues at coordinate 9,579 of JBAVGO010000157.1, forward strand.
TTTGAGCTTCAACTGCATATGCTGCTATTATCATGCCCTCCAGTAACTGCAAGGGGCATCCGTCTATTAGTACCTTATCCTTAAAGGTTCCAGGTTCTCCCTCATCGGCATTGCAGATAATATATTTTTCACTTGCTTTCTCAGAAGCAACTAATTGCCATTTAAGCCCTGTAGGGAAGGAAGCACCTCCTCTGCCTTTGAGATTAGAGTCTTTAACCACATCTATTATTTCAACAGGAGACATGGAAAAAAGTGCTTTTTCAAGGCCTGCAAAGCCTCCGTTATCCTTATACTCTTTTATAGATAGAGGATTTATTTTACCACATAATCGTGAAACAAAGCTTTTCAATTATATTACCTCCTTGCTCAGAGATTCAACGATTTTTGCAACCTTTTCATTAGTCAGGTTTCCGTATATTTCATCATTTATTTTTATAGCAGGTGCAATATTACAAGCTCCAAAGCAGCTTGTATATTCAATAGAAAACAATCCATCAGGTGTCATCTCTCCAACCTTGATATTCAACAATTCTTCTAATCCCTTAAGAATTTGCGACGAATTTTTTACATAGCAGGGACCACTGTTACAAATCTCGATTACATATTTCCCTTTCTTTTTCGTAGAAAGCATGGAATAAAACGAAGCTACTCCATATACTTTACTAAGAGGTATATCTAGGAATCTTGCTATCATATTCAATTGTTCTTCACTAATATAGTGTTCTTTTGATTGGGCTTGAACTGCTATGAGTATCTCAATTAGCTTATCTTGTGTACTACCTATATTTTGGATGATACTTGTGATGCTTGCTTTTTCTTCCATATCCCTTCCCCCTAACATTATTTTTTAAGCAGGTATTCTTCAACAGGTTTTCCCAGTTGAGAATGTGACAGAATAATGATCATGGCCTTTTTTTCATCTACAAGCTCATAAGAGTATTTGCTTCCGTCAGGCATATAGACATCTACCAAAGGCTCCTTTGTACAAATTCCAAGACATCCAGTAGTTTCAATGATTACATTGTCAATGCTTGAATATTTTAGAGTTTCCTGCATGGACTTTAATACCTCATTGGCACCTACACCAATACTACAAGATGTATAGCATACAAGGACTCTTATCTTCCCTTTTCTTTTGTTATTTATTCTTTCTTCAGCGGCCTTCCGGAGTTGTTCATAGGTTAGTCTTTCTGCCATACAAAGCCCTCCTTTTTTTGTTTGTACTTATATGTAGAGCAACAATCATGCCAAACAAACTATCTACCGTACAAAAAAATAATCCGTGCATGGATTCCCTGAAAACTCAAAGGATGAGATAAAACTATCAGAAAAACTCCGATTCAACTTAATATTAAAAAGGGAAGCGATATCAAAATCGCTTCCCTTTTTAATGCACTACTGCATTTAATCATGCAGCAGTGCATTGCTTTTTATATATTTATGAACTTTTCTTATAACAGTGGATTGGTTGACTCCTAGTATCTCAGCCATCTCATAACTATTTTTGGTTTTTTTGTAGGTTCGTTCAATAAGCATTTTCTCCAGTATTTCTTGAGCTTCTTTTAATGGCATAAGCCCATCAACTTTAATCTTGTCATCTACATCTGTATTACTTTCAAATATAAATTGGGGCAGATCACAGACATCAATAATGTCATTGGAAGTTGTAACTATAAGTCTTTCTATCAAGTTTTCCAACTCTCTCACATTCCCTGGCCAGTTGTAATCTTCTAGCACCTGTTCTACAGAAATGGATATTTCCTTATTGCAGCAATATTTATTGTTATAGATTTTAATAAAATGATGGCACAGAGAAAGTATATCTGCTTTTCTTCTTCTAAGAGGTGGAATCTCTATTGGAACTACATTTAATCTATAGTATAAATCAGCCCTAAAGCTTCTGTCTAAAACCATTTTTTGAATATCCCTATTGGTTGCTGTTATGATTCTAACATCTATGTTTACTTCTGATGTGCCTCCAAGCCTCATCAGTTTCCTTTCCTGTAATACCCTTAACAGTTTCGCCTGTAGCATTAAAGGCAAATCCCCAATTTCATCAAGAAAGAGTGTTCCTTTATCAGCAAGCTCAATTAGTCCTTGTTTTCCATTTTTTTGTGCCCCAGTAAATGCTCCTGTTTCATAGCCAAACAATTCAGATTCTATCAAATTTTCTGGGATTGCACTACAGTTAATTGTGATTAAGGGTTTGTGACTTCGCTTGCTTAGTCTATGGATGAATTTTGCGATTACTTCCTTTCCGACACCAGACTCCCCAAGCAGCAACACAGTAGAGTCAACTCCTGCAACATTGCTTGCGATTTGAAGCACATTTCCCAATTCTATGCTGTTTGCAATAATATTTTCATTTGTTACTTTAAAAGTGTTAATAACTTTATTTTCCTGTGGATAGAATTTTTGCAGCATCATTTCTTCAATATTCTTTTTAAGCTTATAAAGCTCATCTATATCTCTTATGTTTGTAACTACCATCTTTATGCTGCCTTCATCGTCAAATATAGGTGTTCCAGTTGCTAAAAATTTTTTTCCGTTTTTAGAGTTCTGTATGAATGAAATTCTTCTTTTTTCTTTTAATGCAAGCATTGTGGCTGAAGGAAAGATTATGGCCATATCTTCCATCTCTTGAACTTGTTTGCCCTTACCTATCTTATCAATTCCTATCATTTCAGTCCATGAGCTGTTGCTCATTAATATTTCTCCATCCCCATTTGTTACAACTATTCCATCATAGGAAGACTCAATAGTTGCCTCCAATTTATCTTTAAGGTGGAGGATTTCTTTATGCTTTTCATTCAGGGACTCATACAGCTTTGTCTTTTTGGACAGTAGGTAGGGTAAACACATGTCCACCTCAGCTATGCCATGTATTACAGCTATAGCTTTATTTCTGCATGTACTATATCCACATGCACCACAATTGAGTTCGTCTTCTTCTGTGTATTTGTCTGTCATATGGAGAATGTTTTGTATTTCATCCTCGGAGGGCATGGAAAGTATGGTTCTTCTATTTACAAAGGTTCTGGATAAATCAACAGCTGTCTTTAAATCCATTTTTTCAATAGGTCTGTTTGCATAAAAATCATAAATGATATTGATTTTTTCATAATGATTTATTTCCGTACTCATTTTAGGTCCTTCAATGCATCCACTGCACATCAGCATATCTAAAAGTTTTACTGACGTTTTTTTGTTTGCTAGGTAATCCAACATTTGATTCCACTCTTTTTCTTCATGTATGGAGATATACTGATTCACATCTGATTTGTTTTGAAAATTCAGATTTTCTAGTAAACCAGAGGGGAGTGCAAATAGTCGTCCGTTTTGGCTGGAAAAACCATCAAAATTACCTTCAGAGGATGTACTTAAATCTATTTCACTTTGTATAAGTATTTCTTTTATCTCTTCAAAGGTTAATACAAAATCTATTATATTTTTAAACTGTGACTCCATTGCTTCAGCTTTTTTCGCAATACAAGGTCCTATGAAAATAAGCTTTATATCCTCATCTTTATATCTTTCCCTGATTATCATTGCTGTAGCAATCATAGGAGAAACAAAGGGCAGTAAAAATTCTATCAATTCAGGATAATGTTTTTCTATCAGAGCAACAAATGCTGGACAGGCTGTGCTCATATATGTATTATCATTATGCTCATTAATGAATTCCTCAATTTTCTTACTTAATACTTCCGCTCCTAAAGCAACCTCCCATACTTCAAAGAACCCTAGCCGTTTAAGTCCACCTATTACTTTCCCATATGAATGGGGGTAAAAACTGGTTATAAAGGAAGGGGCAAGACAGGCAATGACTTTTTTATTGCTTTTTAGTATATCAACGACCTCAGACTTATTATTAACTATTATTTTAGCATTTTGGGGACAGCTCTTTACACATTTTCCACAACTTATACATCTTGAATGCACTATACTTGCTTGTCCATTACTGATTTGTACTGCTTTTACTGGACAATTTCTTACACAACTATAACACTGTTTACATTTATTTTGTGCTACATCAATTATATTTATAATGGCACATCACCTCTTTTTGAGTGTATATAAATCAATATATGATTGTGGAAAACGAAATATAATAAGAATGGACAAATTATATAATAAATAAGTGCCAAACCTCGGAGTATTCGGTTTTAATCGATACTTCGAGGTTTGGCACTTATTATTTGCAGATTAATACTGGTAGATACTAGAAGCCTTGTGATTTGAGCCACTTATCAGCGTCCTCAAAATTATCAAATGGTTCTGGTTCAAGACCTATGTTTTTTGTGCTTCGATTTAAATGCATCTTTACAATTGCACTTTCTACTATGATTGCTCCACCAACAAGTCCATTCTTAATATACAATGTCATGTTCTTATTAAGTTCATCCGCAATAGTAGATGTTTTATAGGTTCTTACATCACTACATTTTGCCCATTTTTTATTTTTCAGTGCTGGGATAACCTTTGTAACATAATCTTGGTGATATCTTTGAATATCTTCGAGATTCCAAAATCCCTCTATTTTCTCAAACACAACACCTCTTTGAGTATTTACTTCCATTTCGTATTTTCCACTTACATCCTTAATTAACAACTTTACTACCTCCTATATAATATTTATTATGTTTATAATTACTATTTCTACAATATGTCTCATAATCCTCCTTTTTTATATAAATTTTGATAAATAATGAATTTCGACATTAATGAGTAAAATATATATTATTTTAACATATATAGGATACATACATATAATTTTGACATGAATAGACATAATATATATAATTAAGATAGATTGTATATTAATGTAATATGCTCTAGAATTTACAATCAAAATGAAGGAGGGTTTGTTTATGTTAAGAGAGGTTTACAGCGCAGGTATTATCGGTATAGGTCTAAATATGCCGAAAGAGATTCGAAAGAATAGCTATTGGGATGACATTGAAATAGCCAATTCTCCAAAGGAAAAAAGTAGTCTTTTTAAAGGAATTGAAGAAAGAAGAATTTTTCCAGATAACATTGCACCATCCGATTTTGAAACAGTTGCCGCTATGAAAGCGATTGAAGATTCAGGGTTAGAGCTAGATGATATTGGTCTAGTAATGGTTCATTCTATGCTTCAGGACAAAATTATACCAGGAAATGCGAGTCTCGTACAACATAAACTTGGACTTAAAAATTCTGGCGCATGGAATATGGATACATGTTGTTCAAGTTTTGTAAGTATGTTAATAGCAGCATCCCACCTAATTATGATAGGCACATGTGAAAATATAGTAATAGTAACTTCTACAATGCATTCAAGAATGCTTTCACCAACTCATTATTTAAGTACGATAGTAGGAGATGGAGCCGCCGCAGTTGTAGTGGGACGTGTATCAGAGGGCAGAGGATATATTGCCTCAAGTGTTCATTCAATAGGTGAATATCATGATGCTTTTACTATGCGTGAGGTATGTGTAACTACAGAAAACGGAGTAGAACCAGGCCTTCAATTTTTTACCAATGCTGAATTAGTAAAATGCGTTGGTAAAAGTTCTGTCGATAATGTAACATATGTTGTTAATAAAACTATAAATAAAGCAAATTTGGATATTGATGATATTGATTTTATGATATCACACCAACCTTCACCATGGGCTCATAGTGCATGGCGAGATGCAATAGGTATTGATGCTTCAAAATCCTATGAAAGCTTTAGCAGATATGGGAATCTAGCATCTACGGCTGTACCTGTTAACATTTTTGAAGCGAGAGAGCTTGGTAAATTGAAAGATGATGATGTAATTTTACTTGTATCTCCTGGGGCAGGAGAAAACTTTTCAGTTGCCCTTTTGAAGTGGGGTAAGTAAAAGTGTTTGAGCTTAGATATTCCGAAGAAAAAAATAGAATTTATATAAAACTCAATGGAGTATTGTCTGAAGCTGAATTTAATACATATAAAAATAGTATTATAAATTTAATAGATAATTCAAAGACAGGGTTTACTGTGCTAGCGGATCTTTCACTATGCGACAGTACAATACTAGATAGTAGTGATAATTTTAATGTTATTAGAGAATATGGAGCAAAAAAAGACTTCAAGGCACGTGCTTTGGTTCTCAACAAAGAATCTTACAAGATTTATAATAGTAATCTACAAGGTATTTTTCTTACTATAGAAGAAGCAGAAGATTATCTTAACAAATTATAAGTGCCATGCAGTAAATCAAGATAAGGGCGTATCATATAGCGGAGGATTTCCACTCTATATGATACGCCCTATCTCTACTGCCACTCTATTCAAACAATTGAGAATAGTTTATTACTTGGAATTCATCACTATGTTGATTAATAAACATTAAAATTTTCTCAAATTGATCTTTACTATATGTCATTCCAGAGCCATCATCTTTGTCCCCTATTTTATTTAAAATAATGATAACTACCTTTGATTTGTAAGTGATATCTGTAAGAATACCTTCAACTTCTTCTGTAGTTACATCTGTCAACAAATTTACCGTCATAACAGGGTAATATTCAATTTTATAGCCATCCAAATTAATTATATTTTCAGATGTCCTAACATTACGATATCCTGCATCCTTAAGCTGTGTAATCAGATATGGATTAATCTCTCCAAATGGCATAACCAGCATATCGCTAAGCTTTCCTATATATCTATTTTGCATCCATTGTCTCGCTCTGTTAAAGTCCGAGAGAAGTTCATCAGTCTTATCATATATATTTCCCTTGTGTGTGTAAGAATGATTTATTAAGTCCCACCCCTGTAAGTATAAATCAGAAAGCTGCTGATAAGACATGAATTGTTTTTCATCAATTCTTGAAGGAATAACCGATACATTGCCCTTATAGTTATATTTTTTCATTACCTCATATGCATCTGAATAAACGCTTGCCCATCCACCATCAAACATAAACACTATTTTGCACTTATCAGTATCAATAACAGCATTATTTATTTTCACAGTACTGCTGCTAAGTTTTTTAGCTGTTTTGATATCCTTCACACTTTTTATAAGTATTTCTATAGTTCTTGGGTACATTAATATAGCGATAAATATAGCCAAAATAACAACTTTAATATTTATCTTAATACTAATCATCTCCTGCTACACATTTATTTAATTACTTTTGACAATCTTGAAGATGGCTTTTAGCTGTATCGATTGTGATGGTTTTATTGTTATAGTTTTTTCTTGCGTTTTATTACTGCCTTCCCAGCCAGCAAATACATAGCCTGGTTCTGCTACAGCTTCAATTGTTATAGGAATATCTTTAAAATATACACCCTCCCAAGTTGTAGGAGTATGCGTTATATTTAAAGAATTAACCTTTACTATTCCGCCCCCACTCACTTCAACTCTAATGGCTGCTGTACCACTGAGATCAAAATATTCTGCAATATACTGACGCATATATTTTGGTCGTTCAACAGCAAAATTTTTCATAACCTCAACTTCCTCCAGCCAACTTTCAATCTTATTGTCATGCAAATTCCATCTTACTATGTGATTTTCTACATCTGAATAATAAATTTGTTCCATAGCCTCAACTTTTTCTATTACAGTCTCTGGTAAAAAAGCTGTATTGAGCCTATCAGCAAATGTATTAATAAACTGGTTCTTAAACTCACTGTTTTCAAGCAAAGTTCTTAATAACAAAGTTGACCATGGAGGGTTAGGCCAGCTTCTGCCATCCGTATCTGTTGCCCTTACTAAAGAGTTGCTACTAGCTGCTTTTTCACCATCAAACAATCCAAAACCATGATCTAAATCAAATACCATCCAACGCCAACGACCATCACTCCCATACGGTGCATTGGGCTTATAGCTTTGTGTCCTTTTACGCCATACACGGACGTTATTTCCTGGCCAGTCACTATTATCGCAGTAAATTTGTACCACATTGTATTCAATATAATTGTCAATATCAATCAGAGTTTTTAAAAAATTATAGTTGCTGTCAATTTTCATATCATGTTTTTTCACATAAGCAATCATTTCATTATAATGCATCTCATCTCCAGCATAGCCTGCTTGAATTTCAACCCCTGTATAGCCTGTCGGATTTTTTATAATAACTACATCTTCTTCATCTATGCTGTAATGGCTGCTTATATAGCTTTTGTCATATGCTTCTCTAATGTTGCGAATCCCATAGTATTCTCCATTTAAATAAAGTATGCAGGGTTTTGTACTCTGTGTATCCAAAATCATTGGGTCTTTGATTAAGCTTTGCATAAATGCATCTCTAAAAAAAGAACTTTCACTGTCAGTAGCCGAAGTTCTAAGCAGCAATTGCGAAAATTCATTAATCTCATCACCACTTACTAAGTTTTTAGCTTTACCATCAAAGAAATCATATATGAAATAGTCTTTATCATCATAATCACTATTTGCCCATAATGAAAAAGATTTTATAGTATTCGCTCTTGAACTACCTCCAGAAATCCTAATTGCAATGTTTTGAATCAAACCCATTTTGCCATTAGGTTCATATAATTCTATGCTTGCTTCTCTCTCCCATTCTCTACCTCTCTCACTATAGTTGCCTGGTTTAAACTGTTGCTTTTTTATAATCGGTAAGTTAGCTTTCCATTCGTCAAAAACCTTTCCTGCTACATAAATTCCTTCCTCATAGTCAAATAAATTACTAGGTTCTGTTACCAAGGAAATAACAGGAATGTTATAGGAATTATAAATATCCTTCTCGACAAAGTAGCTCTTAGTAACAACTTCACTCTTGGGATAGCCTTCTTTATATGCCCTAGCTCTAACTACAGTAGCCTCATTTGTCTTTGATGAGATAAGTAATGATTTATTAGTATAACGGTCTGATTCCTTTGTAGGAACAGAGCCATCTAATGTGTAGTAGATTTCAGCATTAGCATCATTTGTGTTTATAATCAGGGCAAAGTCTTGCGTGTAGAATCCACCATTATTAGAAAAAACAGGGCTATTTAATCTCTTTGTTTGCACTCCTTCAATCAGCCTTTCAGATATGTTAGCTTTACCTGGGGTTCCCTCATCAAATCCATATAGCTCAAGGCTTCCATCAGGCACTCGTCCATATGAAATATTCTCTCCCATAGGCTCAAGGGCAAATATATTACTCCAGCTTTTATTTGGTGAAGTAAGTATTAAGACACTGTCCTTGCTTTTCAACTTAAAATTTGTATGCATGGGAGCACCAGACTCGTTTTTATTTTCTCCCGATGTCCATACAATTAAAAAAGCTTTTGGCTCTATTGTGATATCAGGAAATGTCCATAGAAATGGCTGCTTTGAATCATCAGACAATCCAAAACCATTTAGATTTATAGCCGTGTCACCTTTATTATAGATTTCAATCCAGTCTTCAAAGTCACCATCCTCATCTCTTATGCTATTACGATTATCATTCATTACCTCATTTATAACTAAGTCATATTCCTTTTCTTCTTGTCCTGCATTTAATGATAACTTGTCTGTCTTGAAGCCCAAATACAATATAATAACTGTACACATAATGAGAAATATATACCTTAGCTTCCATGACTGCTTCATTATAATCACCTTCACCTATAACTATCCACTAACCTCACCATTATATGAAACAATATGTACCTCTTCTATACAATCAATTGACTTTAACGCCTTTATTAGGGTATCATCCTTCACTGATTTTAGAGTGATTTCATAAGTAATCTCAACAAAAATACTATTAGTTGTTTTCATACGTAATTTAAATGGAATATCATATTCCTTTAGAATATTTACTATATCTTTCGATTCTATCTCCCTACCTTTTAATACAAGCAGGTAACAATAGTCTACATATATAACCCTATTAAATATAAATAGTAAAAGTGCTATCATAATGCTGCTTATAATGGCAATCATAAATTCACTTGTTCCCGCAGCTAATCCCATTGCAATTGCCCAAAATAAAAAGCCAATATCTCTAGGCTCTTTTATTGCAGTCCGAAAACGAATAATAGAAAGAGACCCTACCAAGCCAAGTGACAATGCCATATTATTTCCAATCAGCATCATAATAATTGCAGTGATAACACAAATCATGACAATCGTTACATTAAAGTTTTGTGAATATATTACACCCGAAAAGGTTTTTTTGTACACAAAGTATATAAAAAGACCTAAAAGTATAGCCGTAACTATACTAAAAATAATGCTTTCAATTGTAAATGCATCTGAACCTCCCAATAAATTAAATAAGATTTCTTCGTTCATCAAAATCCCCCTATATTCCTAGTATATTTCTTCCTAAACAATATTTACTTATATGCGATTTTTCTGTTGTAAAAGTAGATAAAACCTTCTGTAAACAGCCAGGTATCATATGATCATATTTTATCTCTAGTACATATACATCGTTGTTAAATACTGGAATCATATATATATCATCTCTAAATAAATCGTATACATTAAAAGAAGCGCAAAGATTTTTATCTAAGGTTACACGTATATTTTGAAAAGGATAGAGATATGCCTCTCTTTGATAGTCTATAATAACTGTAGGTCGGTAAAGGTCTCTATGCATAAATGCAAATACTTTATTAGCAGTCTTTTCATTGTAATTTAGTAAAGAATTACAGTCTCCCAGTATAAGTTTTTTTGCATCTTCACATGAAATGATTGCAGTTTCTTTATGAATATAGCTATTTGATTTATTTTTTATCTCTAACTTTACATTAACTGTAGATAAATTATATATTCTCAGCCGTATTTTCTTCCTAATATTTTGACCTATAATTTTTTCATAGTAATCCTTATTATCTATGGTGTCAAAATATAAGCTCCTAATCCAATAAGAGCCTGTAGCATCTGCATTGGAATCTAAATTCATATTGTTTCTTAAATATAGTCTTAATTCAACAGCCTGTTTTTTCGAAATAAAATATTTTATTTCATACCTACTTATACTAGTCTGTTTCTCCATAGGCAGTCCCCTCCCTATTTATAGCTTGTAACTGTTATTTGATCTGCTAACCTTATACCAATTTTTATTATCAAAATAATATGTAACTGCACCTGCTATAAAGAAGAAAATTCTTAAAAGCTGAAAAAATATCATATCAAAGGCTATCATTAAATAAAGTAAATTCGTTTTTAAACTTGGGATATCTTTCTTTGCCAATTTTATAGCTATAACCGAACACACTATATTAAATATTGTTGTATTTAGGTAATAGATTAATATATATAATGCATAACCATAAATCAGTCTCATAAATATCAGAATAATATTGATGAGAAATATAATAGTGGCAAATGAATTACTAAGTAAGGCATCTATTATAAGACAGAAGCATACATTGCTCTTGAATACATTGTTAAATAGGTAATTTTTGTTGTTTATAATAGCATCTATAAAGCCTTTTTGCCATCGTATTCGCTGTCTAATTAGCTCCCTTAAGCTTTCAGGACATTCTGTATAACAAATGGCATTTCTATTATAAACTACCTTTTTATTATATTTTCTTGCATATTCCTGAAATCGCAAGGTTATATCAATATCTTCACCTAAACCTGTTTTGAATCCACCAATTTCAGTGATAATGTCCTTTCTAAATACTCCAAATGCTCCAGAAATTATGCTTAAAGCATCATTATAAGCAAGTGATGCTTTATAAAAATAGAACCCCTTTATGTAGTCTAAAGCTTGCATTAAAACTAATATTGTAAGCTTATTATCCAATTTAAACATTTGTATAACATGTACTACACCGCCTGCTGCAATTATATCTTCATCATCGAATATCTTATTCATACTCAGCAAAGCGTTTTTTTCCAGGACACAGTCCCCATCCATAGTTACAATCAATTCTTTTTGGGCATATGAGATACCTATGTTTAAGCTATTTGCTTTCCCGCTATTAAGTTTGTTAACCACATAAATGAACGGGTATTTATTTGATTTATATGTCCCTAGCGCTTCATCAGATAATGAAGTAGCAGTCATGGTTTCCCATAAGCATAAATCTAAAGACTCATATAAGATTTCAAAGGTGTCATCCCTTGAACCATCATTAATTAAGATCACCTCTAGGTTATCATAATCAACCTTTAATAAACCTTCGATGGTGTACTTAAGAATTGGAGCCTCATTATAACAGGGTACTAATATGGATATGCCCTTCTGGTTAACTTTATGCAAAACCTTAACGTCCTTAAATTTCAATGAACTTATAAGATGAAAAATAGAAAAAAAGGTGCTTATGAAAAGAACTAAGTAAATTGCCATTTCTTAATTTCTACCTTTCTTAAATACTGACTCAATATTTGCATCAAGAATCTTGAAATGTGTAGGAAAAATTGTGTCGTCAGGCTTCCCTGGCCAATTTCCACCAATTGCTTGGTTTATTATTATATACATATGTTCCTGTGGTACGCACTTCGTAGTAGAATATATCTCTTTATTATCTATATACCAAGTCAACAATTCAGGTTTCCAATCTAGAGCGACAATGTATTGCCCCTTAGTGGAGACTTTATATTCAAATTCATCCGAATCTTGCACACCTTCATTCTGAAAATGGATTACTCCGTAAAAGGTATATGGTTCACTTCCTATCATTTCAAATATATCTATTTCTGGAAGTGGATTGCCATTGTCAGGTAAAAACCATATTGCTGGGAAGATCCCATTTCCCTCAGAAATCTCTATAGTAAATTCAAAATAGCCATATTGATATGAATTTATGCTTTCAACTAGTCCTGATGTGTACATCTTGTTATCTATATTTTCTTTTCTTGAAGTAATATCGATAGTATTCCCTTTAATAACTACATTAGCTTTGCTATAAAATTGCAGCTCATTATTATAACTATCTTTTCTTTCAACTGATTTCCAATTGCCTATCCACTTTTTTTGTTCTTTTTCACGTATTAGTTTTTTTAATATTTGAATATTATTCATTTCTGTTTTATCTATTTCTTCGTAATTATTAGGTTCTTGTCCGCTATTGCTAGTCTCTTTAAGTTGATATTTCATGTTTTCAGTCTTTATTTGTTGTATGTTGTTTTTTAGCTCAATATAAGTTGCAAATAATATGCTGACTAAAATTACTATTGGTAAAAGCTTTTTGAGTGACCTTTGACTCATAAAATACTCCCCAAGCATATAAATAGAATTTTCAAAGCACAGACATAGATAATTTTAATTTATATGTTTAATGTGTATGTGTGCCTTCATCCACTTATTACTGAGTAAATAACTAACCATATATTTATTTAGAAGTTAAACTGCAAAACAAAAGCCACTGTATTTTTTATTTAAATACAGTGGCTTTATATGTAAATTATATTTATTTTCCGATATTTATTTGGGCTTATCCTGCTTTTCCTTAAGTTGCTTAGCTGTTGCATCATACCTTCTCTGTTCTGGGTACCACGATGAGATTTTACTCGGTAGCCTACAGAAATAATTACGTCAAGATTATAACTTTTCACTGGCTTGTCTGAATTTGGAAAGTGCAGATTTTGCACATTGCCTTCTTCTTTTAACTCGCCTTCTTTAAAAATATTATTTATATGCTTTGTTACTACTGTCCTATCTTTTTGAAATAGCTCTGCCATTTCCGCTTGTGTTGACCAGACAGTTTAATTCTCCATATGCACATCTATTTTGGTTTCGCCATCCTCTGTTTGGTATATAAGAATTTCTGAGTTATTTTCAAAATTCATTTTTATTCCCCCAAGCCATACTCAATTACATGATATCATTTTACCTTATTATTGCTTACTGTAATACTTGTGTCAAAGTTTAAGCTCCATCATATCTCTTCGTCCGAAGCAAAAAGAACAACCATGACAAAGCTTGACACAGGAGAATGGATGAAAACAAATTCGAGTGGTGCATAAAAGATTTTTCTGTGAGATAGTGCTATTGTATAATGATAATGCAGGACAAAGCCGAG
>JBAVGO010000158.1:0-25105 GCA_049684915.1 Lutisporaceae bacterium
ACTTTATACAGCTAGATAAGCTGCCCATAACACCAAACGGAAAAGTGGATAAAAAAGCACTACCAGAACCAGAAAGAGGGCTAAATAGAGTAAATGAATATACAGCACCTGAAAATTCCATTGAAAAAAGATTATCCCTTATATGGAGTAATCTATTGGGACTGGAAAGAATAAGTACCAAAGAAAGTTTTTTTGAGGTTGGAGGACATTCTCTCAAAGCTACTACATTAGCAGTGATGGTACATGAAGAATTCGGCAAGAACCTTCCTTTAAAGGAGATATTTAATAATCCAACTATTAAAGAGATGGCCGAATATATAATAGATAAAGAAGCGACTGCTGTAGATAAAATAAAAGACGATAATCTGATATTACTAAGAAAAGGTATGAGAGAAGAGAAAAATCTCTTTTTAATACATGCAGGGAATGGAGAAATTGAAGCTTATGTTGAGCTATGTAATCTTTTGAATGAAGATTACAATTGCTGGGCAATCAGAGCCGATAGGTTTAGTAACTACGGTCCTCAAAATATAAGATTGGAGGAGCTTGCAGAATACTATCTGGATAAAATAAGAAGCTGCCAAAGCAAGGGTGCCTATAGCATCATAGGCTGGTGTGTTGGTGGGACTATAGCTTATGAGATGGTTCGACAGCTTGAAGCGTCAGGGGGAGAGATAGAATATTTTGCAATGATAAACTCTAGTGCACCCCAAAAAGGTTACAGAGATATTAACGGAGAATTTTCTTATGAGACTGAGAGAAGTTTAATAAGTGAGAGATTGCCAAGCACTGAGGCAGATTTAGATAAAATACTGGATATGGATAAGTTGTGGGAGTACGCAGTCGAGTATATAGAAAAAAGTGAGTACAAGGAAGCCTTGATAAGAAGCATGAAGGCTGCAATGCCAATAAATATAGCAACAGTAATACCAGGTTTCGAGCATACAGATATTAATAATTTAATATATTATTTTAATTTAATTAGGACATTTATCAGTACAAGAGGCTTGTACCTGCCTGATGGGAAAATTAAAACACAGGTAGAATATTTTGAAGCGATCAGAATGCCTGCTAAAAATAAAGATTTGTGGAATTTATATTGTGAGAAGCCTATGACATGTTACAAAGTTGATGGAGATCACTACTCGATTTTCAAAATACCCGAAGTAGTTAAACTCGCTGAGATGCTTAACGAAAGACTAAGATAATAAGAGTATGTAAATAATTCCGGTGCGGCTTGACAATTACAGAATATATTTATATTGTTTTTTTTATAATGAACTGTATAATAAATATATATTATATGATTCGAGGTAAATGATGAATAATAACCTTATACCAAAAATACATGTCAACTCACCTTATGAGCTTGACACAGAAGTACTTAAAAAAAATGGGATACAAGGTATAATAATTGATATAGACAATACCTTAGTTCCCTGGGCGGTGAAATACGCAGATCAAAAAGTTATAGACCTGATAGATAAGCTAAAGACTCAAGGTTTCAAAATCTGCATATTATCAAATGGTACAAAGAATAGAGTAACATTATTTAATAAAGATATAAAGCTACCTGCGTTACATAACGCAGGTAAACCACGTAAAGCAGCTTTTAAGAAAGCAGTGGACTTACTAGGCACAGAGCCAGAAAACACAGCAGTGATTGGAGATCAGATTTTCACTGATATACTCGGGGGCAATAGATTGGGACTTTTCACTGTATTGGTTGTGCCAATGAGCAGCAAGGAATTTATATGGACAAGGCTTGTAAGGCAAATTGAAAAAGTTATTTTACATAAATACAAGGATTTAATTAATAAATAATATCGAAAAAAGGCTGAAAATAGGGCTTTATGTCTATTTATTAGCCTTTTCAAAATAATTATGGTAAATTACTTTAAATATACAAAATTAGCAGGAATTTGATTAAAGGATAGAGAATATTAGTATAATACAGGATTATTTATAAAATAAATACAAAACACAAATATATAAACCAAGGGTGTTGTTATGGCTAATAGAAATAAAAGGTTGGGAGATTTACTAGTTGAAGTCGGTTTTATAACTCCAAAGCAGCTAGAAGAGGCTCTCCGTAAACAAAAGTTAACAGGCAAGAAAATAGGTGAAATCCTTATTGATGATTCGATGGTATCGGAAGTTGACATGATAAAGGCTCTTGAGATGCAATTGGGAATACCCTATACTGACCTCAGTAAAATTTATATTGACCCTGAGGTGCCGAAGCTTATTAATGAGAATCTTGCAAGAAGACATGTTCTTATACCGATAAAAAGAGAGAAGAATAAGCTGATAGTTGCTATGGCTGATCCCTTAAATATTTTTGCAAGAGATGATGTGAATATAGCAACAGGATTTGATATAGAGCCTGTAATATCAAATAGCGACAAGATACTAAATGCAATTGATAGATATTATGGTAATCAAAGAGCAGAGAAAGCTATTCAGGAATTTAAGAAGCAATATGACATGAATAGTATAGTGGAGCTTCTTGATGAAGATAATGCAGAAACCAGCAACGCTCCAGTTGTAAGATTGATTAATACATTAATCAGCCAAGCGGTTAGTATGAAAGCAAGCGACATACATATAGAACCCTCAGAGGAAAGAATACGTATAAGATTTAGAGTAGATGGAGAGCTACAGGAGGTAATGACTCCAGAAAAATCAGCTTATTCAGCTATATTAACTAGAATAAAGATAATGGGCAAGATGGATATAGCGGAGAAACGCCTTCCCCAGGATGGAAGGATTGAGCTGACTGTAGATAATAAAGAAATTGATATGCGTATCTCTACAATTCCAACTATTTTTGGAGAGAAAATAGTAATACGTTTGCTAGATAGATCTAATTTTCTATCTTCTAAAGCAGAGCTTGGTTTTAGTCAACATAATCTCCAACTTTTGGACAAGCTTATTAAATATCCAAATGGTATAATACTTGTTACAGGGCCTACAGGCAGTGGTAAAAGCACAACGCTTTATGCTATACTAAAGGAGCTTAATAAGGTCAATATAAATATTATAACAATTGAAGACCCTGTTGAATACAGGCTGGATGGCATCAATCAGGTGCAGGTTAACAATAAATCAGGTATGTCCTTTGCAAATGGACTAAGGTCAATTTTGAGACAAGATCCTGATATTATTATGATAGGGGAAATTAGAGATTCTGAGACTGCTCAAATTGCAGTAAGAGCATCTATAACAGGGCATCTTGTACTTAGCACAATGCATACTAATGATGCACCTTCTACAGTCACAAGACTTATGGATATGGGAATAGAGCCATATTTGGTAGCAGCATCCGTAATTGGGGTAGTGGCACAGCGATTGGTACGTAAGATATGTCCTCACTGCAAGGAGCCTTATAATGCGACTAACTTTGAAAAACAGATGTTAAATGTATCTGAAGAGACTGTAATTTATAAGGGAAAGGGCTGCAGTGTATGCAATGGTAAAGGCTATATAGGCAGAACCGCTATTCACGAGGTTATGCCTATAAATAGAGATATTAGGAGCTTAATAGAAAATAGAGCAAGTATAGATGCTATTAGAGCAGCAGCAGCCGAAAACGACACCATTACCTTGAGAGAAAGCTGTAAACAGCTTGTATTATCAGGAGTAACAACAATAGAAGAAATGACAAGAGTTACCTATAGCTTAGATTAATTATATATATTAGGGAGTGAACCTATGGCCAGATACAAATATAAAGCCTTGACAGCAGCAGGTATCGTAGTAGAAGGCGTATATGAAGCAAAGTCCAAAAATGATGTATTGGCCATGCTAAGACAAAATCAATATTTTCCTGTAAAGGTTATCGAGCGATCAGAAGGCAGAGAAATAGACCTGGGTAAACTTTTTAAGCGAGTAGGGGATAAGGATATTGCAGTGTTTTGCCGCCAGTTTCATTCTATGCTGGATGCAGGATTGTCACTAATTAACTGCTTGGATATCTTAAAGTTGCAGTCAGGAAATAAATATCTAAGAGATACAATAGGTGAGGTATACGAAAAGGTACAGCAAGGCTTAACCTTTTCAGAGGCTCTAAAAAGATATGCTGATGTATTCCCAGAGCTGCTTATAAATATGGTAATGGCAGGAGAGGCCAGTGGTAATCTTGATACAATACTTGATCGTATGGCAACTCATTACGAAAAAGAAACAAGAATATTAAACAAGGTAAAGGGAGCTTTGGTTTATCCTATGGCTCTCGCACTTGTATCTGTGTTGGTAGTCATATTTCTTTTGGTATTTGTATTTCCGAGCTTTATAGGAATGTTTGAAAGCAGTGGTATGCCCCTTCCCTTACCAACAAGAATTTTATTAGCAGCCAGCGACTTTTTAACTGGTTATTGGTATATTGCTATAGGAACTGTAATTTTACTTGTATTGCTAATAAGAAGCATACTTAAAAGATCTGATGTGCAATATAAGCTAGATAGTTTAAAATTTAAAATTCCTATTATTAAGGGTATAAATCAAAAGGTGGTAACCTCAAGATTTTCAAGAACTCTTTCAACTTTGATTTCTAGCGGTATGCCGCTTTTGGAGGCTTTGGACATAGTAGCAAAAATATTAAGCAACAAATATGTAGAGCAAGGTATATTAAAAGCAAAGGATGAGGTACGCAGGGGAGTGCTTCTGTCAGTACCCATAAAGGAGATGAAGCTTTTTCCTCCAATGCTCATATCTATGCTTTCCATAGGAGAAGAAGTAGGGGCTATAGATGAAATACTAAACAAGACAGCCAACTACTTTGATGAAGAAGCCGAAACAGCCATAGATACTATGACTAGGCTGGTTGAACCATTGATGCTTATTGTAATGGCATTGCTCATAGGTTTTATAGTAGCAGCTATGATGCTGCCTATGTTTGACATGGTGAGCAACGTTACAATGTAGTATATATAAAAAATTAATTAGGGGGATATTTAAATGGAAAAAATCTACAACAGGATTAACAACAGAAAGGGCTTTACACTAATAGAACTTGTAATAGTTATTGCAATAATAGGTATACTTGCGGCAGTAGCAATACCAAGGTTTATGGATGTACAAACTGATGCAAAGGCAAAAGCTGATTTAGCAACAATTCAGACAATAAATAATGCTATAGAGTTTTACTGTGCAAAGGAAAATGAGGATAGCTTTGTTGGTGCTACTGATGGAGCAGCTACACCAATAACAATAGCAGATGGAACAACAGTTGCAAATGTTATTTTAGTTTTACAGGCTAATGACTATTTAAAATCAGGTACAAGCTTAAATACTCCTGGAACTTTAGCATATGAAGTAGATACAAATCAAGTTCAATAATGCTTTTCTTTAACTCTTAATTTCTCCTGCTCAGTTTATCTGAGCAGGAGGCAATTTTTTTTAATGAGGGTGAAAATATGCTAACTATTATGCTAACTATTAAGATAATAATTTTTTTACTAGGCTTGGCAATAGGATCTTTTCTAAATGTATGCATATACAGAATACCTAGCAAAATATCGGTTTCATACCCTCCATCACACTGCCCCACCTGTGAGCATAAGCTAAATGCTCTCGATTTAATACCTGTTCTGGGGTTTTTGATAAACCGAGGGAGATGCAGATACTGCAAGGAGAAGATATCTATAAAGTATCCTATAATTGAGCTGATTACAGCAGCTATTTTCCTTTTGCTGTTTAACAAATTTGGACTTAGCATATATTTTCTTAAATATGCAGTTCTTACAAGTCTGCTCGTTATAATAACCTTAATTGATTTGAAAACACAGGAGATACCGGATGAACTTATAATATTTGGCTTGATTACCGGCTTACTCTTAAATTTATACGATATAAAACTCAACATGCTTCAAGGTATAATGGGCTTTTTATTAGGGGGAGGCACCTTTCTTATAATAGCTATGGTTACACGTGGAGCAATGGGCGGCGGCGATATTAAGCTTATGGCTGTTTTAGGGCTATTTCTAGGCTGGAAAATGGTAATACTTGTAGCCTTGCTGTCCTTTTTACTAGGAGCTATAATATCTTTGGTACTAATAATTGCAAAGATAAAAGGGAGAAAGGATTATATACCCTTTGGCCCATTTATAGCAACTGCCGCATTGATAACAATTTTTCATGGATCGCAAATACTTCATTTATATTTGATTAGCATTGTTTAGAAGAACAGAGGTGGTATGATTGACACATAAAAGTGTAATATCCATAGACATAGGCTCCTGCAAAACAAAAATAGTTTTGGGAAGACAGGAGAGTAGCTTGGGCTTGGTTATTGTAGAAAAAGCCTTTGTGCTGGATACACCAAAAGGCTGTATTAATGACGGAAAATTATTTATGACAAATGAAGGGACTAAGCTTTTAAAACAAAGCATTCTACAGGTTTTATCACAGTATAAAATAAAAACCAAGGATGCTATTTTTACGATACAAAGTACGAATATTATAAGAAGAGAACTGGAAATACCTCGTGTTAAAAACTCGGAGCTGGAAAACATGATTAAATATGAGATTGAACAGTATCTTCCTATTGATTTAAACGAATATATTGTTGTACAAAAGCTTGTAGAGGATAAGAAGGATAGCAACAATAATAAAATGAGGATACTTATTGCTGCCATGCCTAAGGAACTTACAGCTGAATATCTAAAACTTACAAATATTCTTGAGCTTTCTCCAATTGCTCTAGATATAAATTCAAATTCTATAACTAAGCTTTTTACTAAAAATCAAAGTATTAACGATCAAAGCTATGATATTGATAAAACAATTGCACTTATTGATTTAGGCTATAGCAATATAAATATATCGATTGTATCAGGAGGACTCTTCCAGTTTAGCAAGCTTATACCCTATGGAGGAAGTGAGCTTACAGCAGCTGTAGCAAAAGCCTTTGACATTAGCATTGAAGAGTCACAGAAAAAAATCAATTTGGAAGCCGACTTAAGTGTTAAGATAGAAGAGGGAGAAGTATCTCTAAATGCAATATTAAGCGATATAATCTATATGTGGAATGATGATCTGGAAAGAGTTTTTCAATATTATAAAACAAGAGGCTCAAACAACAAAATAGATGAAATATATCTATACGGAGGAGTTTCAAATATAAAGGGCTTAGTAGCATATCTCTCCAGTGCTTCAAGCCTGCCAGTAAATACAATAAAAGAATTCGCTAATATTAAGATAGACAAGCATTGTGACAAAATAGACATTAAACTTTTCCTTAATGCACTTGGTGCAATTATTAGAAAGTAGGTAATATACTCATGAAAGATTTCAACTTTTTTTCGCCTTATTTAAATGAAAAACGAAATAAACAGTTGAAAAAATTATATATAATAGCAGTTTGCTCAATATTTGCTATTGGGCTTATATCCTTTACAGCCATAAATATCTATCAAATAATTAAATTGAAGAGTGAGATAGGTAAGGTTGAAAGCTATTTAGGTGCAAAGGAAACTATTGAGCTTTTAAAAAAGTACGAGGATACAAAGAAAGAAACTGATCAAATGAAGGCTTATTATGAAAAGATTGCAGCAGTTGATACCGAACTTAAGAATATTGAAGCTGTAAGCACTGAGCTACTTGACCAGCTTTCTTCTGTACTACCTAAAGATGCTTTTTTGCTAAGTTTATCAATAAATAGTAGGGATGTTGAGCTGCAATACTCAGTAGATAAAATTGTATCTGCAGCCGAGATTGAGCATAACCTGAAGGCACTAGATATTTTTGAAACAGTACATATAAATATAGTGACTTCTAGGGAAGAGAATACAATAAATGTAAGCTGTATGCTAAAGGATGTGAAGGTAGATGAAGCTGACAAATAGAGAAAAAATAATGCTCAAGCTTTTGGTACTTTGTGCATTTTTAGCACTTATATATTTTGCGATAATTAAACCTCAGCTTGTATATCTGGGAAGACTTGAGAAACAAGCAATGGAATATAGTGAAATTATCGGAAGTGTAAAGCTGAAAGCAAATATAGAAAATCCGGTGTATAAGGAATATAAAATTTTAAATGCTAAGACACATGATTTGCTTGAAAGATATTATCCGAGTATTATTCAAGAAAAGATTATACTTATGCTGGATGAAAAAATCAAAGCAACAGGTATAAAAATTAACACAATTGCTTTTTCAGAGCCTGAATTAACGGGGATAAATAAAACTGAGACAGCAGACTTGTCATCTATAGAGTCTATGACGGCCTCTTTAATCTTTGAAGGCACTTATGGTCAATTTTACAGCTTCATAAGCAAAATAGAGCTAGAAAATAGAAGTATTGTATTAAATAATTTGAAAATAGCTTCAACAGGAGTTAATACAGTATCGGGGGATATTTTGATAACAATATATGCTATTACTAAGCCTTTTGAACAAGATGAAGATTATCTGGATTGGAGTATAACAGGGGAGTATGGCAAGTATAATCCATTTGGCTTTGTACAAAGCCTTAAGCCAGTAACAACAGCTCCAACGAGGTTACCAGGAATTTCTGGTATGGATACTTTAGACATGGAGAATAGAGACTTCTTTATTTCCTTAAGACCGATAACATCAGATTTACCATCTATAACCATAGGTAAGTTTGACGATACGGATAGAGACACTTATATATATGCTGATAATATTGGCTACGAGAATATTGAACTTCAAATATTGCAGGATGGTGAAAAGTTTTATTATGGCTACAAGACTCAGAATTATTCTTACCCAAGTGGTTATGGAAAAGACTTTATTGAGTTTACTCCAGTAGGAGACGAGCTTAAAGTAGTTGTGATTAGTACAGCAAGAAATAAAGATAAGGATTTAAGCGGAGCAAAGCTTTCGGTTCTTAATAAAACGCAACGACCTTTAAAAATATATGTTAGAAATGATGATACAAGCTTACCGAGACTAGAGCTGGATAAGCTGGGAGACAATGTCACAGTAGTGCAGGAATAAAGAGAAAATCAAATATTCCTTGGAAGGTTTGGTATTATGCTAAAACACCTAAAAAACAAAAAAGGCGTTACGCTTATAGAAATACTAATAACTCTTACAATATTAGGTATTGTCATAATACCGTTATCTGGCTTACTGATAAACTCGGTTAAGATAAATACTGATTCAAGGATTTTTATGGAGGCTAATTATATAGCACAGACCTTTATTGAAAATTGGAAGGCAAAAAATTTGTCTAGCCTTATGGATGAGACACAGATACAAAGCTTGAATGATGGTAATGTCATAACGTTGACTGAGGCTTATCAGGGTTATATAGTTGAAACTATGATTACTCCCATAGTTCAGTATTCTACAGTGGATACAAATAGTTATACTGTGGATGCCTTAATTAAGATTAATGAAACAGATGATAAGCTAAGCATCTATAATGAGTCTGGAATAATGCTATCTGAGCAGAACTTAATGCCTACCTATGATATTTATATAGAAAAACCTGTAAGCACAAATCAAATTTCTATATCTGGTATAACTATTAGTGCTTTAAGCACTGAAAGTGCAATACTTCAAATACTATGTGTAAATCAGGCAGATGTAATATTTAACATATACAATAGAACTGATAAGGATGCTATAATATATGTAATAAAAACGAAGCAGGCAGAGAATGCAAATATAAGTATACTTGCACAAGTAGGAAATGTTAAGTCAGAAAGTAGTATTGTACAGCCTTATAACAATAACTTATATGAAATACAGATTACAGTTAAAAAGAATGAAAAAGCTTTGACAACCTTAAAGGGCTCAAAGCTAATTGAGTTTAAATAGAGGGATATCTATGATATTTAAGTATCTAAAATCTAAAAGAGCTTCGTCTTTAACCATGACCCTTATTGCTATTTCAGTTATTAGCATTATAGGAATGGTAACTATATCTATGGCGGTTTTTGGTTACAAAGTCCGAATTTTTGATAAACAACAAAAAGTAAATTTTTACCTAGCAGAGTCAGGAACTGAAGAGACTTATGCAAAGCTTACTGAGATAATTAACTCATCTATAGATTTAGGTAATCAATGTATAGAGGATTTTAAAAACGATAGCTTTTCTTTAATATACAGTGAGTATTTTGATATAGCTGATTATGAAATATACAAGGATGGTTTCACTACCTTTATTGAAGGTGAGAAAAGCAAGGTAATGAAGGGCGAAACCAGCATTTATGTTAATACATACTTAGAGATTGATGAAGCTGCGGTAGGAGAGCTTTTAAACTCTATGTTTAAGTCAGTATATAAGAAGTATACAAATGACAACCTACCCAACACTTTAGACCTTAGCACTTATAAGTCAATACCCGATTTGAACAGGTTTGATATTATTGCACAGCTTAAGCCCTTTGATGACATGTCTGATCCTATTAATGCGGATATCTATAATATAGATATTAGATCTATGACATACAATAAGGACAAAGATCCCATAGATCCCGAGAGATACAAAAGCAAGGAAATTAATATAAAGTTTCAGTTAAAGATTCCAAACTATGGTGATACCTATAAAACAGTCAGCAATGAAGCTATGATTAGTGAAAGTCCTCTTTGGAGTAAAGCACTGATAGCTGATAAAGCTATAATTGTGAAGGGCAACGGTGCAGATGTTACAGTAAATGGTGATGTATATGCTTACGGGGTGAAGCCTACTAGCTACGAGGCAAGCAAGCTTCCACAAAATTATGCAGGCATTTTACTTGATTCAAAGGGAATGGTAGATATTAGAAGTCAGCTTGTAATTAATGGAAATGTAGCAACCGATAGCTATATTATGCCCACAAAAGATAATTCAAAAATCAGTATAACTGGTAATGTTTTCTGCAATTCTCTTGCAATACCTGCTGGGATAGATACAGCGACCATTGATATCGCTGGCAACAGGAATGTATATGCTGCTGATGATATCGAACTAAACGGAACAAGATCAATTATCTCAATAGATGGTAATTATTATGGTTTTGAGGACGGAGAAGCAGGCCATGATAAAAGTAGTAGTATAGTAATAAACAGTCCTGATATTGACAGTATTCAAGGCTCTATGGTAAAGGTTACAGGGGAAGTGTTTTTAGCAGGTACTGTGTATATAAATACAAATTCTCCTGTGCCGGAGGAAATGGGCTATCAAACAGGGGAGAGTGTAGCAATTAGAGAAGGGGGAAACCCTGATAATCCAGACATTACTAATTTTATGGCCTACTTTGAGGAC
Organism: Lutisporaceae bacterium; assembly: GCA_049684915.1. Lineage (GTDB taxonomy): Bacteria > Bacillota > Clostridia > Lutisporales > Lutisporaceae > GWB2-37-7. The sequence goes on from JBAVGO010000158.1 coordinate 11,222, forward strand.
TATGCATTAAAGGATGATGCAGGCTTGATGGCTCCAGAGGACACAAGGTATTTAGGCAGCTCTATTGAGTTTCTTAATTATCCACCCTTATATCTGGCATATAATTTTCTTCAGTTGACTGAAGAATCCGAAGAACGGTTTTTTAAAGCAAAAACAAGAAGCAATTATTCCTATTTGTTTTATAAGTATAAGGATGAACCTACTATAGTAAATCCTGAGTTTAAACTCAATTTGGATACTAATAACAATATACAGTTAGATTACAATAAAGTAATATATTCTCTTGGGAATATAATATCCAATGGCTTCATGTATCCACAGAAGCTATTAATGGAAGTTCAGTATGATAATTATAGAAATGGCTTTAAAAATTATTATAACTTCTATGTAAATAAGCTTGCTACAATATCAAAGCATATTCCAAATACAAGCTATAACGATATAAAAACAGGAATATCAGACTATGTAAGCTTTGCGAATTTTGATAACCTTAGTTTATCTATTCAAAAGTATATGGAAATTGTTTTTGTACATGATGATAACAAACCACTTCTGATAAGAGGAAGAATGGGGGATATACCAACAGAGTTAACTGGAACAGTCGGTATAGACTATTATGTAAAGGATTTAGGTATAGAAAATGAGCTTAAAGGCATTGTTATAACCACAGGAGATGTATATATTACAGGTGAGTTAAATTATTATGGAACTATTATTACAACAGGTAATATTTATATAATTGACAGCAATAAGAAGACCTTCAACAATACTTACAGCGTACAGCAATATCTTTGGAATAAAATTTATAACACAAATATCAATACTACTACAACGTTATACAGTATTTTTGAGAACAGCAGTTTATACCCTGATATGACTGGGGAAGTAATGGTTTCTAGCACAGCTGAAACAATTAATATATATAAAAAATATGAGAATCTCCTAACAATAGCAGAATGGCAGAAACTAAAATAGTATTTGGAAGGTGCTACCCATGAGAAATCTACTGAAGAATAAAAAAGGTGTCACATTGGTTGAGCTTATTGTGGTCTTAGCACTGATTACTGTAGTAATGATACCTGTAAGCTCCTTCTTTATTACTAATTATAAATATTTGTATAAGGCAAATAAGGAGATTGAAGCTCAAAGACAAGCGGAAAAATCCATAAACAATTTAACTGATATACTAATAAATACAAAAGCAGCATTAGATAGAAGTTATATAGGCAATAATCCATCTTTAAGCATAGAACGAATAGTGTTTAGTCTTATGGATGGGAGCTTTGTTGTTTTACAATACATGGATTCAAATTCTGATGGCAGAAGAGATTCAATAAATACAAAGAAAACAAATGATTTTGACTATATAATACAAGCCTCTGAGATATCAGAGACTATTAAAGCTAAAAATGTAAATTATTTTAATGTTATACTTAAGCCTGATGACTCTAATATAGTTAATAGCAACATGGCAGTGCTTACAATTACTGTATCCGATAGTGGCGAGGCAGAGGTCGATGAAACAGTCACTTTAAATAGTGAAATTTTCATGAGGAATTTTAATAGATAAATGTTATTAAATACAGGAGGAGAAAGCTATGAGAAGTAGATCATTTATTTTTATATTAATAGCAATAATTATAGTACAGCTGATAAATCCGAGCAGTCTTGATATTACAACTGTAAATGCTGAAGTAACAAATCCTCCGGATTTTTTGATTATAAGAACTATGGATAAACTGATATATAACCAAGGGGATACAGCTAAAATAACATATAATATTACTCCTACAGGACAGTATGTTCCTCCTATTCCAATTGGTTCTGATATTATAATAGCATTAAATGTATACAGTGGCATGTCATCTAGTAAGCTTTCATCTGCAAAGAATGCAGCTATTGACTTTATTAACAAGGTAAAAGCCGCCAATGCTTATAATAAGATAGGTCTTGTATCCTTTGGCTATAAAGTTAATAATACTATTGCACTAACAGATAATTTTGATTCGATTTCTACTTATATTTCAGGCATAAATAGCACTAATTTATTAGCAGGCTCTAACTTTCAGGATGCATTAGAAAAAAGCCAAGTAATATTAGATGCTGGTAAGGGAGCAGACCAATATATCGTTTTTATATCTGATGGCGGCCCTAACTACTTTACATCTACTAAATGGCTGGGAAAATATAATAATGAGAATGCGAAGTATGAAGACGGAGTTTATTACTATACCGACATGCCTAAGGTCACAAATCCTGCTTATGACAACACAACTACAGCTTGTAACACGCTTGCCGCTAAAGGTATTGTATTGTACTCAGTAGGTATCGGTACAGGTACTGAAGTGGATATGACTTTTTTAAGTAGTATGTCTCAAGCAACGGGAGGAATCGCTTACCAAACAGTTTTACCAGACTCAGTTGTTCAAGTGATGACTCAGATACCACCTAGTACAAGCACTGTCAAGCTATCAGGCTTAGTCATAAAAGATAAGCTTCCAGTAGATATAACAGTTGTAAACAATAGTACAGTTATACCTGACAGCCTAGGCAACATAAGCATAACACTGCCTGATATTATATATAATTCAGACGGAACTATGCCGACTAGTTTTAGTTATGTGCTTGAAGTTTCACTTAAAAATGGAGGTTCATATACTTTAGACAATGCCAGAATAGAATATTTAGATATTAATTCAATAGCTAAAAGCAAGCCAATAAACGATTTAAGCTTTACAGTGAATGCGGATTATAGCTTGCCGCCAGGGCTTACAATTAATAAGCAGATAAGCAAAGCCGAGCTTATAGAGGGTGAAACAGCCTCGCTTACCTACACGATTACACCAACGGGCAGCTTTTATGAGGGGGCTGTTAGAAAGCCTCTTGATATAGTTATTGCTATTGATAGATCTTATGGTATGAATGAGGATAACAAGCTTGTTAATACAAAACTAGAAGCAGAAAGCTTTGTTAATATTTTTAAAGCAGTAAATCAAGGAGACAGGATATCATTGGTCACCTTCGATAGATATAGCAAAATAGAAGTACCTTTAACATCTGACTATGATACTTTAATCAATAGTATTAGACAAATACAAGCCAATGACGGTAACGGATTTGACGCAGGTACTAATATGGAGATAGGCTTAAAGGCGGCAGAAACAGCCTTGACAGGTAGCACTAATCAAAAACATATTGTTTATTTTTCAGATGGAGTGCCTTCTTACTATACAGATACAATTAGTACGACTAGCAACGTTGAATACTATTTATATTCAGATTATTCAGGTTATACGATAAAACATATAAAATATAACAAATGGTACTATGAACCTTCAAATGTTAACTTTTATGGCTCTTCTATGCTTGATTATAATCTTCAATATGGAGAATATTCTTTAGAACAGGGTGTAGGCCATAGAGGTTATATAGATGCTAGAGAACAAGCAAGCAGCATAAAAAGCAAGGGTATTGTGTTGAATACGGTATGTGTCACTGGTGGCACTGATACTGACTTGAGCTTTATGCAGGAGCTTGCAAGCTTAGGAGGCGGTACTGCGTATACTACCGAGACCTTCGGGGAGCTAAATTACAATTATGATGCTATTGTAAAGGGGTTAGCGCCTCAAGTTATAAGCAATATTACCATAACAGAAACTTTACCTTTTAATATAGATATTATAGAAAACCCTTATATTAGTGTAAACGGAAGCACAATAACAATAAATATTCCTGATATAATATTTGAGAAGGATAAGGGAACACCAGCTCCAATAACTGTGGGCGTCGAGCTTAGATTCACAGATGCAGGAGTATACCAGCTAAGCGATATATCAAAACTTGATTATACAAACTACGATGAAAATGTCGGTACATCTATAAATATACCAATGCTTACTGTGACAGTAATAAAAACTGCACCTATCATTGCTGACATTAAGGTGTACGATGGAAGTAAACAAGTATCAGTAATAAGAAAAGGCAAGTTTGATACAATTATAAGCTTTTATGTAGTTAATACAAGTAAACTGAATTTAAAGCTAAATGCTGTGACAGGCTCAGAAGAGCTGTTAAACAGCTTAAGCACAGCTACTGAGGTAAGGGATACAAACGGTAATATTTATAAGCTTACTAAAACTTCGGAAGGTATATTTATTACCACTGACCATAAGTTAACAAAAGGCAGTTACGAAATAGTTATAAAATTTAGTATCGGAAATATAATAGAGAAAAGCTATTTCCTACAGATGGATTTAGGTTTAGGAGATGCCAATCCCTCAATTAGAGTAGATGTGGTAGCAATGCCTATATTGTTATAACATTTACAGGATTATTTAATATTATGTTGAATTATATGTTTGATAGAGTATAAGGAGGTATGAAAATGTTAAAATTAAAGAACTACATGGAAGAGATAGTGGCTAAAAAGGTAGATTCTATTCTTAACTTAATGAATATATGTAAGTGTGAAAAGTGTAAATTGGATATTATGGCTATAGCACTTAATGAATTACCTGCCAAATACATAGTAACAGATAGGGGAGAGCTTTATACAAAGTTAAGAGAGCTCGAACAGCAATTTGAAGTTGATATTGAGACTGCAATAGTAAAGGCTGCAATATTTGTAAATAAAAGTCCGCAGCATGAAATGATGAAATAATGAACATTGTACTTATAGGCTTTATGGGCAGTGGTAAAACTACTATAGGTAAAGCTCTTGCCAGCAGCTTAAACATGAAGTTTATTGATACTGACGAGTTGATAGAGAACCAACAAGGTATAACTATAAAAGATATTTTTTCAAACTTTGGTGAGCTTCGCTTCAGGACAATAGAAACAGAAAGCATAAAGTCTTTGAAATTAATTGAGGGACATGTTATTTCTGTTGGCGGTGGTGCAGTTATGAAGGAAGACAACTTTAAGACTTTAAAGGATATAGGATTAATTGTGTTTTTAGATGCTCCAATAGATAAAATAATTATGAATTTAGAGGGTGGTTTTCGCCCATTAGTAGGTAATACTATAGATAGAGACAAAATGAGTGAGCTTCTTAAATCAAGATATTCAACCTATAGAAAAGCAGATATAATAATAAACACTGACAAACTTGATGTACAGGAGACAATAGAAGCAATACTAAAAAGCTTAAAATAAACACATAATAGGTGTGTAGTATTTTATCGGAATTTCGACAAATATAGGAATTATAACAGAAGATACTGTTATAATTATGGATATTTATATAAAATTAAGAGTGTTTGTCTATTCATATTGGTAAATTTATGATATCATATATAATGATACAAATCAGTAATTTAAAGAGGTATAACTTCGATGTCAAAGATACTTGTGATAAATGGTCCGAATTTGAATATGCTTGGTGTTAGAGATACAGCGGCATATGGAAGTAATACATTAAAAGAAATTAACGGACAAATTTTAGAGGCTGCATTGCAGGAAGATATATTTGTAGATTTCTTTCAATCTAACATTGAAGGAGAGCTTATAAATTGTATTCATGGAGCATATGAGAAATATGACGGTATAGTAATAAATCCTGGAGCATACAGCCATTACAGCATTGCTATTAGAGACGCTTTGGAAGCTGTAAGTATTCCTGCTGTCGAGGTACATATAACGAACATATATAAAAGAGAAGAGTTCAGAAGACACTCTGTCATAAGCGCTGTATGCATAGGACAAATAACAGGCTTGGGCTACCAAGGATATATTTATGCATTAAAAGCCTTAAAGCAATATTTGAAGGGAGTTAATTAAAATGGAAAAGAGACTAGCTAAGTTAAGAGAAAGACTGGCTGCAAATAACTTAGATGCAGCATTTTTATACTCGGCAGAAAATATAAGATATATAAGCGGTTTTACAGGCTCTACGGGTTATGTTATAGTAACCGCAAATAAAGCTTATTTTATAACTGATTTTAGATATAAGGATCAAGCTCATAAGCAGTGCAAGGGTTTTGAAGTTATAATACACAGTAATTCACTTATAGATGAAATAAAGAAGTCAGTACAGGTCAATAAAGTAAATAGAATCGGTATAGAAGATAACTTTATGACTGTTGCTATGTATGAAAATCTTAAGAGTAACCTTCAAGGAGTTGAAGTTGCACCTTTAAAGGATATATTAGAGGCAATAAGAATGATAAAGGATGCAGATGAGATAGAAGCTATAGAAAAGGCGGCTAACATCGCAGATAGTGCATTTAAGCACATATTAGACTTTATTAAGCCAGGAGTTACAGAGAAAGAAGTAGCTTTAGAGCTTGAATATACTATGAAGAAAAATGGGGCTACAAATTTGTCTTTTGAGTCAATAGTTGCATCAGGTGTAAGATCATCTCTTCCTCATGGAGTATTCACTGATAAAGTGATAAATAACGGAGAGTTCTTGACACTTGATTTTGGTTGTGTATATAATGGTTATTGTTCCGATATGACAAGAACTGTGTTTGTTGGCAAAGCAGATGATAAGCAAAAGAAGATATATAATATCGTTTTAGAAGCAGAAAAAGCGGCCTTAGAGCAATATAAGCCAGGAATGCTTGGCAAGGAAGTTGATAAGGTTGCAAGAGATATTATATCAGCAGAAGGTTATGGAGATAACTTTGGTCATGGCTTGGGACATGGTGTAGGTTTAGCTGTCCATGAAGAACCTAGAGTTTCGCCATTAGGTGAAAAAAAGCTTGAAGCAGGTATGGTTGTTACAGATGAACCAGGTATATACATATCAGAGTATGGTGGAGTGAGGATAGAGGACTTAATACTAATTACAGAAGATGGCTGTAGAGTACTAAGCAAATCGCCAAAACATTTAATTGAGCTTTAAATTTTAGTTAAATAAATATTTTTTAAGCTGAACAAATACTAAAAAACAAAGAGAAAAAATGGAGGGATCTATTTAATGGTATCAGCAGGAGATTTTAGGAAAGGTGTTACCTTTGAAATTGATGGGCAAATTTTCACGATAATTGACTTCCAGCATGTAAAGCCAGGTAAAGGTGCAGCTTTTGTAAGAACAAAGATTAAAAATATAATTTCAGGCGGAGTTGTTGAGAGATCATTTAATCCAACTGACAAGTTTCCAAAAGCACATATTGAGCGTAAAACAATGCAATTTTTATATGAAGATAATGGTTTATACTACTTCATGGACAATGAATCTTATGAGCAAATTCCTTTAAATCACTCACAGGTTGAAGACGCAATATTATATTTAAAAGCAAATGACAACGCATTTATACAGTTTTATAAGGGTAATGCATTCTCAGTTGAACCAGATAACTTCGTAGAATTAGAAATTACACAAACAGATCCAGGATTAAAAGGTGATACTGCAACAGGTGCTACTAAGCCTGCAACACTAGAGACTGGTGCGACAGTTAACGTACCTTTGTTTGTTAATCAAGGTGACAGAATAAAAGTAGACACAAGAACAGGTCAATACATGGAAAGAGTTTAGTGAATATACCTCGCTAATTTGGATAAAATATTAAAGATTAAGGTATAAGCAAATATTTACAACAAAAGATAAGGAGGAGTAATGATGGAATATTTATATGAAAGAATAGCATACTTAAGAGGTCTTGCTGAAGGTATGAAGATTGATGAAAACTCAGACAATGGCAAGCTTATGGTGAACATATTGGATGTATTATCTGATTTTGCTGATGCTATCAACGAGTTAAATGACTCACAAGCAGAGCTTGATGATTATGTAGAAGCTTTAGATGAAGATCTTTCAAATGTTGAAGAGGAACTCTTTGGAGAAGAAGATGACGACGAAGAAGATGATGAAGATGAAGATGATTACGACTATATTGAGGTTGAATGCCCACACTGCAAAGAATATGTATATTTAGATGAAAGCTTATTAGAAAATGGAGAAGCAGTTGTATGTCCTAACTGCCATGAAAAAATAGAGTATGAACTAGATTATGACTGCGATTGCGGCTGTGAACACGAACATCATCACGAATAATTAACAAATATTAAAGCTCCGGATTATCCGGAGCTTTTTTGTATTACGAAACAAAGGCGGTTATTCAAGAATTATACAGATGGAAGCAAAAAGAACCGACCCCACTGCTTGGAAGTTTGAAGTATTATTGTAAAGATTTAAGGTGTCTGTGATGCACGATATAATATTTAGGGAAAATTTAAATATTAATGAACCTTTTTACATATTTCAATCTCTTTTATTATATAAGAGCTCTTAACAATGAAGGAGGAAAAATTTTGGACACAATAACTTTGATAAAACGTTGCCAGCTGGGCGATTTAGAAAGCTTTGAGCAACTTTATAAAATATACAGCAAGAATGCTTTAGGTACTGCTTATCTTATAGCCGGATATAAAGGGATTGCGGAGGATATTGTTCAGGAAGCCTTCTTTCTATGCTTTAAAGAAATAAAAGGTTTGAGGGACCCTGGTGCTTTTGATGTATGGTTCTACAAGCTGTTAATAAGGCTGGCTTGGAAAATGTCATCAAAGCATAAGGCTATAATATCAACTGAGGAAATTGGTATTGAGGCTGAATACAATAACTATAGTCTAAGTCTAGAACCTGATAGCCAGGAAAATAAGCTAATTGTGCATGAGGCTATAGCAAAGCTCAGCACACCCCTAAAAACAGTGGTTATCCTTTACTACTTTAATGATATGACAATAAAGCAAATTGCAATGGTTCTAAACTGCTTTCAGGGAACTGTTAAATCACGACTTCATAATGCTAAGAAGCTGCTGCAAAAGGAGCTCGATGAGAGTATAGGGGAAGATGCTTACAAAACCATGTACATGGTAAAGGAGTGTAAGAACAATGGTTAACAAATTGAATTTTGAGGATAGAATAAAGAAAGAGTTGACATCAAGGGCAAGGGAAGTTGAAATATCAGATTTGATGCTTAATAGTATCACATATCGGATAGAAAATGATAATGGAGGGGACAGAAGCATGTTGAAAGATAAATTTCAAAGCGTAATTATGAGAAAGTGGATTGCTATTTCATTAGCTGCAGTCTTAGTTATATGCGGAGCAATGTTTACATTCTCATCAGATGTGAGGGCTGCAACAATAAGTGTATTGGATAAGATAAAAACAATTTTTGTATTGGAGGAATCCCAGGGGGAATATAAAATTGTTAAAACTACAACAGAGGATACAATTTTTTTACCTTCATGCAGCAGAACAACAAGGCTACGTGATGAAGAGCTTGCAAGTAAAATGGGGTTTAATTTTACTTTTCCTAAGACACTTAATGGGGGATATAATTATGAATACAAGTCTGAAGGAGTGGGTATTAATAAGATAGTAAGTGCGGAAACCGCAGAAAAGCTTGAATCTGATATGTTTAAAGCTATTAATGATGAATCAGCATTTAATAGTCTGAGTGAATATAACCCTTATAGAGTCATATTTGCAGCTTATAACAAAGAAGGTAATGTTATATTTATTAGTATGCTCCCCTCTGATGCAATGATACTAGAGCAACCTGGAAGAAATATAAGTACAGCTATAGAGACACCTGTAGGTGATGCAAAAGCTCTTTGGATTGAAGTAACGTATCCTAACTATAAATTTATTAGCGAAAACGGAGTAGGTCAATGCGACTTGTATACTAAACCAGATGGAATTTTAATGAAGCACAGGCTGATATGGGATTACAATGGGGTCAGATATAATATTGGTACTTATCTTCAATTTGAGCTTACAATGGAAGAAGCAGTAAAAATTGCAGAAGCTTTTATGGCAGCTCAATAAGGTAACTGCAACAAGATAAGATTCAGAATCGGAAGTTAGACAGTTATCGGATCTTTAAGCCCTTCTAATAGTATGAGTATATTGTGCTATTAGTGGGGTTTTCTTTATAGATTATAAAATTTTAATTAGGAATAGAAGGCATTTTAGTAAATTTATAGAATAGGATAAATAGACATTTTAGAATAAATACAACAAATGTGAGGTGAATTGACAAATGAAAAAAATAATTGAGATTAATGATCTAAAAAAGCATTTTGAAGTAAATTCTTCCTTTGGTTTTAAAACAAACTATGTCAAAGCTGTTGATGGGGTATCCTTTGATATATATGAGGGCGAGACCTTAGGACTTGTAGGAGAAAGCGGATGTGGAAAAACAACGACGGGAAGGCTTATATTAAGACTTATAAAACCTACAGCAGGAGAAATTTTACTTGATGGGAAAAATATCAATAACATTTCTGAAAGACAATTCAGGCATATAAGAAGGGATATTCAAGTAGTATTCCAAAATCCTTATTCTGCCTTAGATCCCAAGCTTACCATTGTTGATATATTGTCCGAGCCTTTGGCAAAGCATAAGATAGTATCAAAATACCAGTATGAAAAGGAAGTAATAAGGCTTCTTGATTTGGTAGGCTTAAGCAGTAGGGATATGAACAGATTTCCACATGAATTCAGCGGAGGGCAGAGACAAAGAATAGGCATTGCAAGAGCTATTGCAACTAAACCAAAATTTATTATTTGTGATGAGCCTGTGTCTGCGCTAGATGTGTCAGTGCAGTCGCAAATATTGAATTTACTTGCAAATCTGCAAAAAGAGCTTAATATTTCTTATCTATTTATAGCCCATGGACTGAATGTAATAAGGCATATGTCAAAAAGGGTAGGAGTAATGTATCTTGGCAAAATAGTAGAAATAGGACAAGCTGAGGACATATTCAACAATCCTATGCATCCATATACTAAGGCATTGCTTGAAGCAGCTCCCATACCCGATCCTTTTGTTAAAAGAGAAAGAAAGATATTAGAAGGAGAGGTTCCCAGTGCTATTTCCCCTCCATCAGGGTGTGCATTTCATCCACGCTGTGAATATGCAATGGATATATGCAAGAAGAAAACACCTAGCCTAAAGAACTATCAAGAGGAACATACTGTTGCATGTCACTTACTAGAAGATAAAATGACTATGGAGGTGTAGCATGAATAAGGGAGTAAAAAGAATTATTAAAAAGATAATATCTTCTGTTATTATTTTTATAACCTTTATATATATTACTATATTAATTAGTTCTTCCAACATGTTGTTTTCAATATATGTAATAAATAATAGAATAAAGCTAAGTGGCCCTACAAAAGAAACTTTGAGTAATATAAATCAAAAATTTATATCGTTACTTAAATTTAATTTAGGTATTGCTTATGATAATAGGCAACTAAGTGAAATAATCATGCCTTATGTAATTAAAAGTATAGAGCTTATGATAATAGGAGTATTGCTTGGACTAATTATTGGTGTATTGAAGGGTATCATAGACAGCAGGAGAAACAACAAGGATACAAGCTTTAAGCTGTTATTGTCAATTATACCATTATCCTTACCTGATATACTTATAATTGCTATATTGCAGTATTTTGCTATATGGCTTAGTAAGCATGGTATAAAGGTATTAAAGGTTGCAGGATCAGGAAGTGTTTATCATCTCATATTACCTGTGGTTGCTCTTGCACTTCCCTGTGCATGTTATATAGCTAGAATTACAGCTATGTCAATTGAAGAGTGCTATAAAAATGAATATGTAAAAATTGCGTTGGGTAAGGGCTGTTCACCTAGAAGGATATTATGGAATCATGTTATGAGAAATGTTATAGGAGTTATTTTTAAAAGCTTATCCAATATTACAGCAATGATTATATGTAATTTGATTATTGTAGAATATTTGTTTTCGTATTCGGGACTAACAAAGCTACTTATAGAAATGAATAAAAATAGGGATATGAATTCTATTATGTCTATTATTGTAGTAATTGGAATAGTTTATTTCGTACTTGATATTTTATTCAATTCTTTGAGATTATTCATAAATGGACGACAAAAGGAGGCGGTAATATGAGAAAAATAAATTATTTATTATTAATAGGTACTTTCATATTACTTTTTTTAACAACAATGAGTATATTTCCTCAATGGTTTACTGATATTGATCCCTATGGCAAGCAATATGAAAGATTAACATATCAAGATGGAAAATTCAAGGGTTCAACTCCCCCAATAGCTCCCTGCGAGGAATTTCCATTGGGAACAGATGCTCTTGGCAGAGACATGAAGAGCTTAATAATATACGGCTGTAGAACCACCTTATCAATGGCTTTGATTATCGCATTCGGAAGACTTCTAATAGCATTACCAATATCTCTAATGGCGGCTTATAAGAATAAATTTGCAGTATGGCTTATTAAAGAATTTAATATAGTATTTAGTGCTTTTCCATTAATTATTATATGTGTATTTTTTGGACGAACAAATATAACCGCTTCACTATTTGTTAATAATATGACTCCAGTAATAATTATGTTAATAATTTTAGGATGGGGCAAACTAGCAAACATTACTACTCAAAAAGTAAGTGATATCTTAGACCAAGATTTCATTGAAGGAGAAGTTTCTATAGGTAAAAATAGATTAGAAATTGCATTACAAAATATATTACCCCATCTTATACCAAATACTATTGTTATGGTATTTCTAGAGGTAGCTCTCATATTAGTGTCATTGGCTCAAATTGGTATTTTGCGTACTATTGTTAGCCCTACGGGTTTTTTCATTGCAAGTGGTGGTTTGAATACTCCTTTAGAATTTGACTGGCCAAGTTTATTCGTTTTTTCTTATCATTTATTTGATACAGGTAAAACATGGCTAATATTATATCCTGCTTTAGCATTTGCAACAAGCATAATAGGTTTTAATCTATTTGGTGAAGGCTTAAGACTTGAGTTTGATAAGAAAAATTCTAAGGTTATATCAACTATAAAGAAAATACCAGCTATTTTATCACCAGTAAGATTTATACATCAGATTAAGAATTTTAAGGAATATAGAAGCCCTGTTATAAAAAAGACAATTGCAATAGTATTAATACTTGCAATTCTAGCAATTCCTAATTCTCAAAACTTGTATAAGCTTGATGCACAAAATGTATTTAGTGAGCTAGAAGAGCTAAAATCAGAAGAAACAAATTCTATTGATTTTGAAATTAACTATGCAAATATACTATCGCAAAAGCTTAAAGAGTATGGGGTATTATCTTTTAATGATATATATTTACATAAATTTATAGCAGAAGAAAGAAAAATAACAGATTCCAGTATCAGCATTAGTTATGATAATAAAAGTATTGAATTAGAATATAAGTCTGATTATCGGATCCAAGAATATACACCAATAAATGGTATTTATGACTTGGAAATAATTACGCCTGATCAAGTGGAAAATATTACTAAGGAGAGGGCAAAAGAATTACATGATAAAGTTGTAGGAGTTGATTATAGAGGATTTAAACTTGATAAAGTTGCTAGGACTATAATGTCTTTAGAAGCTGAGATTAGTCCAAAGGGAGTTTTAGCAATATTTCCAAAAGATATTAACTTAGGTGAAGTTGAAGGAAAGCTAAGCAGATTTGGAACTAATTTGATTAATATTCAATCAGAAAAAGATGAGGAATTGTTAGATATAAGTAAAGGTAAGATAAATATTAAGGTACAAGATGGGCTAAGAGAAGGAGTTAATGTATTGGGCTATATCCCTGGCTGTGACGAGAAGCTGAAGGATGAATATATAGTTATAGGCTGTCCAGTAAATTATCTTCAAAACAGTACAAAGGAATATAGAACCTCAGAAATAGGAGGGAGTTCATTAGCATTAGAAATAGCTGAAGCTATACAGAAATATGGAATAAAACCAAAGAGATCAATAGTCTTTGCATTCTGGGGTGGTGATAAGGAAGCAGGTAGAGGTTCATTAGATTTTGTTAAAAAGTATTTTAAGAAAACAGATAAGACTGCTTTTTATATAGATCTAAAAGATCTTACTAATATGCAGACTGATGATC
>JBAVGO010000159.1:0-4377 GCA_049684915.1 Lutisporaceae bacterium
GGTTAGATACAACGATGAACAAGCAGCAAGAGAGTATTTAAAGAATGCAATAAAGATAGTTGAAGGTGAAACGACTCAAATATTAGCAGCAGAAATTAATAGGACAAATAAGGATGCTTATTCTAAAGCAACGATAGACTTTGTTATATATGTTCCAAATGAGGTGTACGCAGATGTAAGCTGTAGCTTTGGTGACATACAAGCACAAGGACTTTCTAAGGATTTGGTTATATCCAATCAATATGGAGATATAGATGTAAAGGATATAGGAGGCAGTGCTATTGTAAAAAATTCTTTTGGTAGAATAGAAATTATTAATATAGGCGGTAAGGTTGAGGCTGACAACCAGAACGGTGAAATAAAGGCGGATTCTATAAAAGGAGATGCAAGGCTTGAAACTAGCTTTGGTAAAATCGAAGCTTATAATGTAAAAGGCAGCTTAAACGCAAAAACCAGCAATGGGAAAATAGATGTTGAGAATATAAATGGTAATGTTGAGCTAAGAAGCTCATTTGGGGATATTGATGCAGCAAATATAGAGGGAAATTCTATAATCAACAATAGCAATGGCTCAATAGACGTCAATGAGCTAAAAGGTAATGTACAGATAAAAAATTCCTTTGGAAGAATTCGTTTCAGCTCATCAAATTCTGGGAATGCAGATATATACGCAAAAACCAGCTTTGGTGATATAGATACTAACCTACCTATAAATGTGACAAAAGCAGTAAGTCAATATACTGCACAGGGCATAACGGGTGAAGGTAAATATAAGATAGAGCTTATTACTAGCAATGGGAATATTGAGATAAAATAGATATAAAATGCTTAGCACAAAACGCATGGATAGAATTTATATAAGAAGGTCATATGTAAGGCAGATTGCTTTATATATGACCTTAAGCTTTAATCATTTTGAGATGTATAGGTATTGTAAAATTCAGATATAAATAATAATATGAAAGAGACTTCTTATTGAATTATAGAGCCTATCAAGGTAGAATAAACGCTCCTACTCGTATTAAAAAGATAATAAACAAAAGAAATGGAGATAAGTATGCTGCAAAATATAAAGGCTGTAATTTTTGATGTAGATGGTACATTAGTTGATTCAATGTGGATTTGGAGGCAGATTGATATCGAATTTCTGTCTAGACGAGGAATGGAGTTGCCTGTTGACTTGCAGAAGGATATAGAGGGAGTAAGTTATACAGGTACTGCCGAATATTTTAAAAAGAGATTTTGTCTTCCAGAAAGTGTTGAAGAAATAAAGGAAGAATGGCGAGAAATGGCTGATGATTTCTATAATAATAAAATAGCTCTAAAGGATGGAGTTAGAGAGATTTTAAGATTTTTTAAAGATAAAGGGATGAAGCTTGGGATAGCCACGAGCAACTCCAGAGAGCTTGTAAATACCATGATGGCAAGTCATAAACTAGAGCTGTACTTTGATATAATCAGGACTTCCTGTGAGGTTCCCAGAAGCAAGCCTTACCCAGATGTATACTTACAAGCAGCTAAGGATCTAAATGTGGAGCCTGAAGCCTGTCTGGTGTTTGAAGATACTGTTGCAGGAGTCAATGCTGGCAAGTCTGCAGGGATGAAGGTTATAGCAATTTACGATGAGTTTTCTGTTGAAGCTCAAGAGTATTTGAAACAGGTGGCGGACTTATACATAATAGATTATCATGAATTTTTAAGAGAAATTAATAATTAGCATATCTGGCAGTCATTGATTATTTATTGACTGCTTAGTTTTTTTTAAGAAATTTTGAGAAATTGAAGTGTACAAGAGATTTACTACGTCATAAGTAATGTAGAAGAAGGTGGTGGTGGGTATTGAAGGATGAAGACATAATAAGGTTGGTTTTGAAGGGTGAGGATGAGCAATACTCAATAATTATTGATAGATACAGTGGGAAGCTCTTCTCGACAGCTTACAGCTATACCCATAACCATGAAGAAGCTCGGGATTTGGTGCAGGATATACTAATAAAGGTTTATCAAAACCTCCACAAATTCAATATTTACTCCAAGTTCTCCACTTGGCTTTATAGAGTTGCTGTCAATAGCTGCATAGACTGGAGCCGTAAAAACAATAGCAGGACAATAAAAATTGCATTGAACTACGAGGGAAATGATGTTCTGGATTCGATAGTGGACGAAAATGCAGGACCTGAGCAAGTTGTAATGAAGCAGGAGCATAAAGAATTTGTAATGAACATAGTAAGCGGTATGCCGGAGATATACAAAACAGTTCTTATACTATATTATTTTGAAGAGCTTCAGATACAAGAAATCAGCAATATTATAGACTGTCCTAAGAAAACGGTGGAGACAAGACTTTATAGGGCTAGAGGCATCTTAAAGGCCATGCTTAATCAAAAAAAATCTGGAGGTGAGCTATATGAGCTGCAAAGAATATAGAGAAATACTACATAGTTATGCAAACAATGAATTAAGCGAAATACAACAAACTGCTATATCAGAGCACCTTGAGAGTTGTGTAGCTTGCAAAGATGAGCTGACAGAAATCAAAAAGCTTAAGCAGCTGCTTAGAACTTTAAAGCCTGAAGGTTTTCAGCTAGATGAGCTGAAGGGTAATATAATGTCAGTTATCAGGGCAAATAAGAAGAAAGTAGCAGCCTATGACATTAAGGTTTTGACAAAGCTGGGTGCCAGCATGGTTGCCTGTGGAATAATAGCACTGGTAATAAACTTCACTAGCTTGGGAGCTAGTTTAACACAGTATACAGCCTACATATCACCGGGGTTTGAGAGCACTAGTGAGAAGATAGATCAGCCTATGGCATTTATTAATAAGGGACTAATAAATATGTCAGATGGAATAGTTAGTCTGGACGGAATAATGTTTAGAATTGGACAAAAAATAAAAGGAGGAATGTAAGGTGAAATGTAAAAATCATAAGGAGGAAGAAGCAAAATACATTTGTGACAAATGCAAAATGCCAATTTGTGAAGAATGTGCAATTGAGGTAAGAGGCAGTAAGGTTTGTATTAACTGTATTGATCATGCGGTATATGCAGAAAAAGATAGTGTAGAAAGAAGAGGGTTTTGGAATAGTTTAATATTTTTTATGTTTGCTTGCGTGCCAGGTGCGGCACACATGCATATGGCTCTTTTCAAAAGGGGAATGCAGCTAATGTTTACCTTTTTTGGTGCTATTGTACTTATTTCCTATGCGAACATAGAGTCCTTCATACCACTGGCTATAATACCTACTTGGTTTTTCAGCTTCTTTGATGCATATAACACAAGAAGAAAGCTGTTGGCAGGCGAAAGCGTAGAAGATACTGAAGCATATAATTATCGCTTTATAATTCAAAACAAAAAAATACTTGGAATTGTAATGATAATATTTGGTGCTATTGGTATGCTAAATTCTATGGGAGGAATACTTCAGTCAACAGCTCAAAAATTTGGATTTAATTCATATGTTCTGTATTGGGCTCTAAAAAGAGGAATAATACCTTTTGTATTAGTTTTAGGTGGAATTTTCCTACTTTCCAGCTTAAAAAAATCAAATAAAGAAATTGAACAGCAGATTGTAGAATTAAAATAGATAACGAACATATACTAAAGTAAATAAAAAATATCCGTTTTTTGTATAATTGACATTATAAACATAATTATACATTGACTATTTTTGCAAATTTTATTATAATGGTAAATGTAGCTGTGTGCTGCAGATAGTTTGTGCTCGTAGCTCAGCTGGATAGAGTGTCTGACTACGAATCAGAAGGTCGCAGGTTCGACTCCTGTCGGGCACACCATTTAAAATGCGGGTTTGGCGGAATGGCAGACGCGCTAGACTTAGGATCTAGTGTCTACGACGTGGGGGTTCAAGTCCCCTGATCCGCACCAATCTCTAAAATTTGGCTTTTGAGGATATTTCTCAGAAGCCTTTTTAATAAGATTAGCTGATAAAATAAGTAGTGGCTATAAAAATGTATACATACAGTAGAACATAAAAGTTGTATATGTTAACAGCTCGCCCTTAATTTATTAATTGACAAATCTTATTTATCTGACTTATAATTATTCTGACTTAAAAACTTAAAAATGCACCTATAGCTCAGTAGGATAGAGCAACGGTTTCCTAAACCGTGTGCCATGGGTTCGATTCCCTTTAGGTGCACCATATATGAAAGTAGATACCTCAATATCTCAACGATATTGGGGTTTTTTATTTTTTGTTTTTGAATCGGATTGTTAAAACCCGCAAGTGCCAGGCACTGAACATACGAACATACTTACAAAAACATACATCTTCTGCTAAAGTGGTAGCAGGAGGTGTATGTTTTTATGGGAAGACCTTGGAGAGAAGAGTATAAGGGTGGAATATATCATGTAAT
>JBAVGO010000160.1:0-4792 GCA_049684915.1 Lutisporaceae bacterium
CTTGGAGAGAAGAGTATAAGGGCGGAATATATCGTGTAATAAACTAATTACTTTGCAGTAAAGCACAGAGCCGCTAAATTCGTTCTAACAGATTTTTTACTATAAATAAGTTCTTATGTTCGGTGCCCGGCACCTATGTCGTGTTGAAAATCACCTCTTTTCTCGTTGTTTTGTGGGGAATTTTGGTATATACTAAAAATAGTCACTTATATTTAATATGCAGCTTTGTGGAGGGATGTATGTGAAAAATCTTGATTTACCAAAGGAAGAAGTAATCAAATGCTTTCATTGTGGTAATGAAACCTTGATGTCACAGAAAGGCGAATATAGTTGGGGTTCACGCGATATTGAATATGATGATTTCAATTTTCTTTACGAGTATGAACTGTTTGCTTGTCCTGTTTGCCACAAGGTTACGTTGCGCGAAACTTATGACGATGAAACTATGGTACGGCCAAGCTATCCCGGAGAAATGGAATGGTATAGCAACGAAAGAATTCTTTATCCCATTAATAGTATTGATAGTGGTTCCATCCCTCTAAAGGTCAAAGAGGCATATGAGGCTGCCCTAAAGACAAAAGGTATTGACAAAAATTTGTGTCTAATGGCACTAAGGCGTACCCTTGAATTGATCCTCAAAGATAAAGGAGCAACAAAGTGGGGGCTGAAAGATAAAATCGAGGAGATTGCAAAAAAAGGGTTGTTACCGGATACATTGAAAGAGGCTTCCTCATTAACAAAAATTCTTGGCGATTCAGCTGCCCATGACAAGGAGTTGGATATAGACCAGCATGATGTTGAAAGCATGGCTGAATTTATAGAATTTATTATTGAGTATTTATATATCGTGCCAGACAAAATCAATACTTATAAAGAACGGTTAAGCTCTAAAACTGATGGTAAGGAGGAGGTATAGTTGGGTAACGCTTATCGAGAAAACCTTATAGAAAGAGTTCTTGAAGCTTCCGAAAACCAATATTGGGATAGTGCTGTTTTAGAATGGGAAATTGTAGATTGTGATGAGGACGATACACTATCCGCTTCATGCATCTGTGGAAAAGAGGAATTACGTTATCTTTTTACTATACAAAACGCAAAAAATGGTAATACACTTTATCCGATTGGTAGTTCTTGCATAAAAAAGTTTGAACGCGAAGATTTAAATGAAAAAGCATCTATACAAGAAAAATTATTTAAGCTGTATCATGCAATTATTCAATTTAACTATATTACGCTATCAGCAGAGTCTTTTTCACGGAAGCTACTGAAATACCTCTTTGAGAACGGTGTTTTCAAAGCTACGAAATTCAACGATTTCAACCCCGAAGTCGATTATGAGTTCATGTTAAAAATGTTTAATAAACGTGATAAAGATACAATAACGACAAAACAGCAAAGAAAAATCAACGCCATTATAATGACTTCTATACGTCCATATCTGGTGGAACAGCTCAGAGAGAAAATTAAATGAAATATGGAAAGCACCCTCTATTTTGGGAAAACCCATGTAACCACAAGTGCCAGGCACCGAACATAAGAACATATTTACAAAAGACACATCTTCTGCTAAAGCGGTAGCAGGAGATGTGTTTCTTTATGGGAAGACCTTGGAGAGAAGAGTATAAGGTGACAGAAGTGCCAAGAGGTATAAAAAGCTGTGGTAAGTGATGAATACTTTTTGACTGTACGGAGATATATTCATCAAAACCCTATGAAAGCAGGAATAGTAAATAATATCTCTGATTATAAATGGAGCAGCTATAATGAGAAGATGGACATAAAAAAGTTTTGATGTTAATATATAATTACGGAAATAAGAATAATTTAGTTAGGAGGATTATAATGAAAGGAAAAACACATGTGTATATGGCAAATCTCATTATAAGGGATTTGGAAAAAGGTAATATAGCATTACCACGGGGACTGGGGAGTTTTGCACCGCCACAAGAGATAAAAGAGGCAATTCTAAATAATAAAAAAGAATTCAGAGCGGGTGCAACAGGCCCTGATTTCTATCCTGACGTGCAGATAGGTCAGACGATTGTTCATCCACAGGATTCAGGTTTTTGGTTGGAGCTGATGTTTGAGGAATTTGCTAAGATTCCTTCTGCAGATCCTGAAAGAGCCAAAGCATTATCATTTTTGATGGGTTTTATGATGCATTATTCCACTGACCTTTATGGACACGAATTTGTTAATAAATGGGCAAAGGGATGGTTTCCATCTTTCGACGAAGCGCTGACTCAGCCGGAGAAAATGAAAATTATTGTTCGACATATGTTAGTTGAAGCTTACATGGACAAAAAAGTGCCTAACACTTTTGATATTACCTTGGCTATACCACATTCATATTTGAAAAGCTGTTTCTTAAATGAGAAGGCACTCAATAAATATACGAATATTACAGGTTTGAAATATGCTGAAGAGATGAGACTGTATGCCTTTAGCAAATCTCAAGACAGTACTACCAACATGATTGATGTTTTCAATTATTTTAAGTCATGGGAACAGGATCTAAGCAAGGGAATTAATGAATGGTTCAATACATGGCATACTGTAAATGAGGATATGATATATGAGGGCAAGAGTCTAACAGATGCAAAAGAGGCTCTTTCCAATTGGGTAAGTAATTATTTTGTCTATATGACACCTGCTCCTGATATGATTATTGATTTTGCAAAATTATTGGACAAGCTTAATATCTTTAAACCTATTAAGGATATAATTGTACAGAAAGCTAAGGATTATCTAAATGCTCTTGTTAAAGCTGCTACTGGAATAGATGTTAAGGATGCAATAGAAGAATTTAAGAAAATGATGAAACAACCTGAACTTTACTTAAATAGTGGGATTTTGTATAGCGAAACCAATATTACTGCGCAGCTAGATAAGGAATTCGGTAATCTTGGAAGCTCAAAAGACACTTTAAATCAAACATACCATGCATTTTACCAGTGTTTGAATATGGGAAAGCTTTGTCTTTTAGGACCCCAAAACCTAAATAATCTAATTAGAAATGCAAAAGGAAATGTTGCAGATGTATTTAGAAACCAAATCTGCACCGGTTCAATTGATACCCTTGCAGTACGATTAAAAACTGCAGGCAGATCATGGGGAAATATGACATCAGGAACAGATGATAATGTATATTTTGGTGTAGGACTAAAAAATGGGCAGTATATGGAAATGCTTTTTGATAAGCCAGGTTACAATGATTTTGAAGCAGGTGATAACGATACTTATAGCTTTAAATTGCCAAGAAGAGTGCAGTATAATGAAATTAGCTGTTTCAAGCTCCGAAAAGATTACATAAATATAAGTGATGACTGGACATTGCAGGATATGACTGTCAGAGATCAGCTTGGAAGAGTTTTGTTAGACAAGAGTATTAATTATACACTAAAAGGAAGAGAACCATATGTTATTAATCTAAATATCGATAACATGGCAGAAAATAGTGCACTACAGATGGATTGTAAGGTAATGTCATTTTTGTATAGCTTAGATGGTATGGGCAAAAATGATAGCAGTAATCCAACACAGTATAAGCAATGGACTGACGATAAAAACATTTTCTATTCTGATGCTGTATTACGTGAGAAGGTTTATAAGCCACTTTTTGAGATGCCTACAGAAGGCATAAGCCATGATGCTCAGGGAGCTGAAAGTGGAAGACTGGAGGTATTTGCCAGAGGTTCAGACAAAGCGTTACATCATATCTGGCAGGTAGCGCCAAACAGTGGCTGGAGTAGTTGGAGTTCCCTTGGAGGCACTATTGATATAGTTAAGGTTGCATTGAATCAGGATGGAAGATTGGAGGCATTTGCCCGTGGAACCGATAATGCATTATGGAATATCTGGCAAGTGGCACCAAATAGCGGTTGGAGTGATTGGAACTCACTCGGTGGATGGATAGACAGTATTGAAGTGGCACAAAATGCTGATGGACGTCTGGAGGTATTTGCTCGAGGTTCAGACAAGGCACTATGGCACAATTGGCAGGTAGCACCAAACAGTGGCTGGAGTGGTTGGCATTCAATGGGCGGTTGGATTGATATGCACAAAGTCAGTAGAAATGCTGATGGAAGGTTAGAGGTATTTGCCCGCGGCTCAGACAAAGCATTATATCACATCTGGCAGGTAGCACCAAACAGCGGTTGGAGTGATTGGCAGTCATTGGGTGGTTGGATTGACGATCTTGACGTGGGACAAAATGCAGATGGAAGGTTAGAAGTATTTGCCCGCGGCTCAGACAAGGCATTATATCACATCTGGCAGGTAGCACCAAACAGCGGTTGGAGTGATTGGCAGTCATTGGGTGGTTGGATTGATATGCTTTGTGTAGGTAAGAATGAAGATGGAAGATTAGAGGTATTTGCACGAGGCTCAGATAAGGCATTATATAATATCTGGCAGGTAGCACCAAATAGTGGATGGAGTAATTGGAACTCATTGGGTGGCTGGATTGATATGCTTTGTGTAGGTAAGAATGCAGATGGAAGGTTAGAAGTATTTGCACGAGGCTCAGACAAAGCACTATGGCACAACTGGCAGGTAGCACCAAACAGTGGATGGAGCGGCTGGAATTCATTGGGTGGCTGGATTGATATGTTATCAGTAGGACGAAATGGTTTTTAACCCACAAGAACCCACAAGTGCCAGGCACCAAACATAAGAACATATATACAAAAAACACATCTTCTGCTAAAGTGGTAGCAGGAGGTGTGTTTTTTTATGGGAAGACCTTGGAGAGAAGAGTATAAGGGTGGAATATATCATGTAATTGCACGAG
>JBAVGO010000161.1:0-35771 GCA_049684915.1 Lutisporaceae bacterium
GATACCTTCAATCAAGAAGATATAGACAAGATTACTAATATGACAAAGGATTCTAAAGAAAATGAAATAGAGAAGGGAATTCATAAAGATACCTTAAGAAGAGTTCGAATGTTTATGGTGAATAACAAAGAACGTTTTTTAACAAGCGAGGAAGTAGCTGAAAGCATGGGACTTTCTAAGGTAACTGTGAGACGTTACCTGGAATTCCTTGTAGCAAATGATGTAGTGGAAACAAAAATAGAATATGGCTCAATAGGAAGACCATGTTACTTATATAGAAGCATTAGAGGATAGAGACCTTCAAGTCTCTATCCTCTCTTATTTATACTATAAATATATTGACAAAAAAACGTCAATATATTTTTTATTTATCTAAGTATAATTAAAATTTCTTAATATTCACCATAATAGTAAAGAGATATATCCTATTACTATAAGTTCACATGAAAGGATGGAAAAGATGAATTACTTTGAAAAAAGTCTTATTCTACATGAGGAAAATGTTGGCAAAATTGAAGTTAAGTCAAAGGTTCCTGTAAAAGACAGGGAAGCCTTGAGCATTGCCTATACACCTGGAGTAGCGGAGCCATGCAAGAGGATTCACGCCAATGCTGATGATGTTTATAAGTATACCGCAAAAGGTAATCTTGTTGCCGTTGTTACTGATGGAACAGCTGTACTTGGACTGGGAGATATCGGTCCGTTGGCTGCAATGCCTGTTATGGAGGGAAAAGCAGTATTATTTAAGGAATTCGCAAACATAGATGCATTTCCTATATGCCTTAACACCAAGAACGTTGATGAAATAGTACAAGCAGTTAAAATGATAGCCCCAACCTTTGGGGGAATCAACCTTGAGGATATCAGTGCACCGAGATGCTTTGAAATTGAAAAAAGACTAAAGGAAGAGCTTGATATTCCTGTTTTCCACGATGATCAGCATGGTACAGCAATCGTTGTTAGTGCTGGAATTATTAATGCATTAAAGGTTGTTAATAAAAAGCTCCAAGACATTACAGTTGTCATCAATGGTGCTGGAGCCGCTGGAACATCAATTACTAAAATGCTTATCAACTTGGGTGTAAAGGATGTTATCGTTTGCGATAGAGACGGAATTATATATATAGGAGCATCAACAAACAATGAGGCAAAAGAAGCACTAGCACAAATAACAAACAAAAATGATAAAAAAGGCTTACTCAGTGATGCAATGGTTGGAGCTGATGTATTTATAGGTGTTTCTGCACCAAATGTCGTAAGTGAACAGATGATTGCAAGCATGGGCAAGGATTCAATCGTATTTGCAATGGCTAATCCAACTCCTGAGATAATGCCTGATGCAGCTAAAAAAGCAGGCGCTAGAGTCATAGGTACAGGTCGTTCAGATTTTCCAAATCAAGTTAATAATGTATTAGCTTTTCCAGGCATATTCAGAGGTGCATTAGATGTTAGAGCTAAAGATATAAATGAAGAAATGAAAGTTGCAGCAGCCTATGCTATTGCAGGAATAATCTCTGATGAAGAAGTAAATGAGGACTATATCATACCCGGTGCATTTGATAACAGAATAGTAGATAGCGTTTCTAAAGCAGTTGCTAAAGCAGCTCGGGAAACCGGGGTTGCTAGAGTATAAAAAAATAAGGAGGTTCATTCATGGAAACAACAGCTAAAAAGGGTTATAGAATCATGGGTCTCTCACTTCCTGTATTCGCAATTATTTCTATTGTAGTTTTGTTGGGGACTTACCTAAAAGTGCTACCCGAAGGCATGATTGGTGCTTTTGCATTGATGCTTGTACTGGGAGCAATATTTACAGAAATAGGTAATCATTTACCTATTGTCAAGTCTTACCTTGGAGGCGGACCTATTATCGTAATTTTTGGCTCCGCTGCTTTAGTGACATATAATGCATTACCTAAGGAAGCTGTTGATATTATGACAACCTTTATGAAGGGTGGCGGATTCTTAGATTTCTATATTGCAGCCCTCATTACAGGTAGTATCCTTGGTATGAACAGAACTCTATTGATCAAGGCGTCAATAAGGTACCTGCCTGCCATCCTAGGCGGTGTTATAGCAGCATTAGGTCTAGTTGCTCTTGGAGGCGCTCTTATGGGTTATGGTGCAAAAGAAGCAATCCTTTATATCGGTATACCTATCATGGGTGGTGGAATGGGAGCTGGAGCAGTTCCGCTTGCTAAGATTTTCGGTTCAACATTAGCAAAGGACCCTGCAGAAATGCTTTCAATAATGGTTCCTGCGGTTGCACTTGGAAACGCACTAGCAATCATTGCTGCAGGATTACTCGACAGATTGGGCAAATCCAAGAAGTCACTTACTGGCAACGGCGAGTTAATGGTAATCAAGGATGATTCAGCTACTATAGAAGAAGTAAAAGCTGGTATTGATTATAAAATGATGGGTATCGGTTTACTTGTTTCATTAGCATTCTTTGTTTGGGGTTCAATTATTGGAGAGCTAGTACCAGCTGTTCATCCATATGCATGGATGATAATAACAGTTGCTATTGTTAAGGTATTAGGTCTCATACCTAGTAAATATGAAGAAGGCGCTTTCCAATGGTTCCAGTTTGTAATGACAAACCTTACAGGCGTGCTTCTTGTTGGTATCGGTGTTGCATATACTAATCTTTCACAAGTAATTGATGCATTCTCATTACAATATATAATCCTAGTAGGCTTAACTGTATTAGGTGCTTTACTTGGAGCAGGCTTTGTTGGAAAACTAGTTGGCTTCTTCCCTATTGAATCTGCTATTACTGCAGGTCTTTGTATGGCAAACATGGGTGGAACTGGGGACGTTGCTGTTCTATCTGCTGCTAACCGTATGAAGCTAATGCCTTTTGCACAGATTTCCTCTCGTATAGGTGGTGCCTTTATACTCATACTAGCAAGTGCCTTATTGGGATTGTTCCTGTAGATATTAATTAGAAAGAACACATACTAGAAAGGCTGTCCTGCAAAGGATAGCCTTTTACAAACAGTATAAAATAAAAGGAGGAGAATTCATATATGCATGCTATAGAGAAGATCCTAGCCAAAGCAGCTGGTGTAACCTCTATTACTACTGGAGAGATACTCAACTGCAAAGTAGATTTGGCAGGTATTAACGATTTATATTTACAAACTATTCGTTCCTTTTATGAAATGGGTGGTAAAAAAGTATATGATCCTAAAAAGCTAGTTGTTTTCTTAGATCACTATGCCCCTGCTTCCTCAATCGCACAAGCAGATAATCAAAAACAGTTCCGCGAGTTTTGCTGGGATCAAGGGATTGACCTTCTCATGGATATAGATCAGGGGGTTTGTCATCAAATTATTGCAGACAAAGGATTGGCACATCCAGGAATGGTTGTAGTGGTAACTGATTCACATACCACAACCCATGGTGCTTTCGGTGCCTTTGGTACTGGAGTCGGTGCGACTGACTTAGCTATTATAATGATGACAGGACAGCTTTGGTTCAGAGTTCCAGAAATAATCCGTATCAACCTTGAGGGCAAAATTCCAAAGGGAGTGTATGCCAAAGACATCATATTGGACATCATCGGCAAAGTTGGAGCCGACTATGCAGTATATAAAGCTGTAGAGATTGCAGGACCCGTCCTCAAAGAACTTAGTATCGGAGATCGGATGACCATCTGTAATATGACAACTGAAATGGGTGCAAAAACCTGCTATATTCAACCAGACGAAATTACACTAGACTATCTAAAGGAGAAGGTTACTCAAGAGTATGAGATATTCACTACTGACCCTGGTTATCAATACACTGCTGATTTGACTTTTGATGTATCAGATTTAAAACCTCAAATTGCCGCTCCTCACAGTGTGGACAATGTTAGCTCTATTACTCAATTTATCGGTACACCTATTAACCAAGCTTATCTCGGAAGCTGCACAAATGGACGTGTGGAAGACTTAGCAATCGCTGCACAGATTTTAAAGGGCAAAAAAATACATTCACATACACGTTTTATAATTGTACCTGCCTCCAAAAATGTGCTTCTTGAATCAATTAACAAAGGATATGTACAGACACTTATAGAAGCTGGTGCTACTTTTGTTACACCAGGCTGTGCATCTTGTCTTGGAACACACGAAGGGCTGCTTGCACCAGGAGAAACATGTATCACAGCAACAAACCGAAACTTCCCTGGACGTATGGGCAGCAACAAGGCTAATATCTACCTCGGCTCGCCTGCTGCTGTCGCTGCTGCAGCTTTAGAAGGTAAAATTGTAGATCCATCTGAATATTTGGATTAGGGGAGGATTAGGATATGGAAAAGACATTAAAAGGAAAAGCATTTGTTTTTGGAGCAAATATAGATACTGATCAAATTTACCCCGGACGTTTTCTAGATATTACTGATCCAGAAGATGTTGGAAAACATGCCATGGAAGGAGCTGACCCTGACTTTCGTCAAGAATTTAAGTCAGGCGATATCATTGTTGCTTCTACTAATTTTGGATGTGGCTCAAGTCGTGAACACGCAGCTGTAACCTTAAAAGCAATAGGCGTCGGCGCTGTATTGGCCGATTCCTTTGGAAGAATTTTTTATCGCAATGCAATTAACTTAGGAATTCCATTGATAGTATGTCCAGGCATCGCTGATTCAGTTAAAAACGATGATGTACTAACAGTAGATATCACTGAGGGCAAAGTGATTAATGAGACTACTGGAGCTATCATAGCGGCACAGCCCTTAGCTGGCTATGCCATGAATATTCTTGAGAATGGTGGTATTAAGCCCTTGATTAAAAGTCAATTCGAACATACAGACAGCACCTCTCAGTAAATATTCGCCTTATGATTATAGCAAAAGCCCCATTGATAGGGGCTTCTGCTATTAGCTTCTCATAATCTCTTTTATTAGTTTCAATCTAGCCTAATTTAGTTGTTAACCGTACTCGTATTCATAAGTTTCAAATATATATTTCTAATATCTTCTTTTGACATAACTTTAGGATTATTGTCTAAAAGTCTTTTAACCTCAAATGCACTATTTACCAAGCTATCCAAATTTGGGTAATCTACACCATATTTAGATAGGTCTGATGGAATTCCAAGGTATTTTACAAGATCAAATATTTCTAATATTACTTCTTCGCTTATTTCCTTTTCTGTTTTACCTGATACATCTATTCCCATTACGATTGCAATTTTGACTAGTTTGTCTAAAATAGCATCCGCATTATATTCCATTACATAAGGAAGAAGCATTGCATTTGAAACACCATGGGGAATTCTGTACGTTCCCCCCAAAGGATATGACAATGCATGTACCGCAACTGTACTTGCCGATGCAATAGCTAGTCCTCCATAGAATGCTGCCAAAAGCATGTTCCCTCTTGCCTCTACATTTTTACCATTGTCATATGCTGCTTTAATATTCTGAGTAATAAGTTCAATTGCTTTTAATGCATATAAATCTGAAAATGGGTTTGCTTTTTTGGATATGAAACATTCTATTGCATGACAGAAAGCATCCAATCCCGTTGCTGCAGTGATTGAAGGAGGCAGTTTCAATGTCATATCAGGATCAAGAATCACGTAGTCTGATATAAAACAAGTAGACACTATACCTACCTTTAATTTTTTTTCTGGCACCAAAACAATTGCATTCGGTGTAACTTCGGCCCCGGTTCCCGCAGAAGTAGGTACCGAAATAAAAGGAACTCCTTTTCTTGTAATTAGTTTTGAATTTAATATGTCTGACAAATACTCTTCATTTTTCAAAAGTGAAGCTACAATTTTTGTTGTATCAATTACACTTCCTCCGCCTATTGCTATAATCAAATCTGAGTTGAAATTTTTTAACTCATTATATATTTTAATAACCTGATTTTTTTCAGGCTCTGGTGGAACATCCTTTATTATATTTATATTGAAATCCCTTAAGGTATCTAGTATTTTATCTACAATTCCTGTTTCAAATACGCCTCTATCAGTAAGAATTGAGACATTTTTGACTTTATTTTCCTTCAATATATCATATATCAGGTTTATAGAACCTAAACCTGATATTACTCTTTTGGGAAAATTTATTGTATAAGTCTGCATAATATATCGCCGCCCTTATAAAACCAAATTTATTTTCTTGTATTAGACATTTTTGCAGCCAGGATTATTGAGTCAACCATACTTTGATGATTCGCAATACCTTTGCCTGCGATTTCAAAAGCAACTCCATGATCTACTGAGGTTCTTATGATAGGAAGTCCCAAAGTAACATTTACGCCAGACATAGCTCCCATGTGACCTGTTTCACTATCAAATTTAAAGCCTGCCAGCTTCATTGGTATATGTCCCTGATCATGATACATTGCTACAACAACATCAAATTGTTTACCCATCATCTTTGAAAAAACTGTGTCTGGAGGAACCGGTCCTTGTACCAAGATTCCCTCCAATTTTGCTTCTTCTATCGCAGGGATTATCTTTGTAATTTCTTCATCTCCAAACAAGCCATCCTCTCCTGAGTGTGGATTATATCCTGCAACAGCTATCTTAGGATTTTCTATTCCTATTTCCTTTACTGCATTATTGGTTAATTTTATTACCTCTAGCACTCTTTCCTTTGTTATTTTTTCTGATACAGCTTTCATAGGAACGTGAGTTGTTACATGGGATACTCTCATATGTTTATCTGTAAGCATCATGCAAACACTTTTAGTATTTGTTAAATCGGCAAATATTTCTGTATGTCCTGCATAGTGAAAGCCCGCCATATTTATAGCTTTTTTATGGATAGGCCCAGTAGTAACAGCATCTATTTCGTTTTTCAATGCAAGTTCTATTGCTTTTTTGATATATTCAAAGCTTGCCTTTCCACCTTCTATAGTAACTTCTCCATAACTATATTTGCTTACTCCCATTACATCTATAACATCTACAGTTCCAAATTTATATAATCCTTCTTTTGGGTTTTCTATCGTATTTACATTCAATTTCAAATTTGTTGATTTAATAGTGTCTTTTATGATTTTTGTATCTGCTATAACCAGCGGCCTACATATATTATATATTTCAATATTGTTTAATGCTTTTACAGTTATCTCAGCGCCTATTCCAAAAGGATCTCCTATCGTAATTGCTATAATAGGGTTTCTTCTCAAATGACACACCTCCTTCTAACGATTAAAAATTTCTAGTTTAAATTATATAATCAAGCAATACAGAAATATCTGTACTACTTGATTATATTTTTTATATTGATCGTATTTTCTGAACTAATCTAAAATACTCCAATATTGTTTCAAAAACTTCTGGTTCTCCGAATCCACCTGATTTTGTAGCTGCAATCATTTCATCACATTCCCCACCGATAAGTCGCCCAACAGGTATTCCCGTAACAATCTCATCTAATAGAGATATCTCTTTTGCTCCAAGACATTTAAATAAATGTAACGCTGTTTGCCCGCCCGTTGCAATTATACTGTTAAATTTATAGGTTTGGATTAGCCTCTTTGACAATAATCCGAGGAAATTCATTATATAGCTGCTATCTTTTATGTTTGGCTCTTTATGCTTGTCCAATACCCCTATACCAATTAAACTTATATTTGATTTCGTTTTTAATCCTTTTTCCAAGTGTTCAAACATTTTTTCAATTTCATAGTTTGGTTTTAGGATTATATTATCGATATCCAAATATATAATAAATGCATTCTCGTTTTTTGAAATATACTCCATTTGTTCATAATTAATCTTGTTGTATGATCCTGAAACTAATAGAGTCAAATTCATAGTTGTTTTCTCTTGTTCCTCTTCAAAATTTGACCATATCGAAGATAAATATTCTGCTATACCTGATGACCCCACCAATATAGCGTTTTGGGAAACCATTTTAAAGGCTTCTGAAAGCTTCCTCAAATCATCTTCAGTTTCTGTATCAAATGATATAATATTTACACCAGCTTTATATAGCTCATTGATTAAGGAGAATATTTCATCTTTCGATTTTCTAACCTCATCAAGTTTTATTATTTCTACCCTTTTATTTGATGTTTCTTCAATTATTTGTTTTACATTCTTTTTTTCTGTACAACTTGCTATATTAAGGTATCCGTCTATAATTGTTCTACCTAATGCTGGTATTGCTGGCACAACCAATGCTAAATCACTTTTTAGTGCATCCATTACAGCATCTATTTCAGCACCCACATTCCCACGAAGTACAGAATCAATTTTTTTATAAATATTATTATAGTTCTTTTCCCTTAATTCTTTTGCAATACTAAAGACTGTTGAATATGCCGTATCTCGTGAACACTCTCTTGTGTCACTGTTTACAGAAAGTATATTGTTCCTTTTTATATTATTATTTAAATCTTTATGATCAATAATAACCTTCACTTTATAACCATCGCGACAAAACTTTACTGCAGTATCACTCGCTCCTGTAAGATCATCTGCAATTATTGAAAAATACTTCATCAAACCTCTCCCTTAGCATGATTGGACAATTTCTTGAGTTATTTTAAGGAATAAATCTATATCCTCAGGAGAATTACAATGCAATGGTGATACTCTTAGTGCGCCTTCCATTCCAAAAGCTTCAAGTATTCTTCTAAAAAACATACTTGACTTTTGACTTTCTCGAACAATCACTCCTCTTTTTTCATATTCATCAACAGCCTGTTCATATGATACTTTTTCAAATCCAATAGGTAGAATTAAGTCTCTGTTTGTAAGGTCTTTGCAGTCAGGGTATACTGTTACTCCTTTAATATACCTAAGCCCTTTTACTTCTTCTGTTCCGTTTAGCATTCTATCTAGAAGTGCTCTTTCATGAAGCTTTATTCTTGTCATGCCTTCTACATATAATTCTCTCTTGTTTGTTTTATCTGTAAATTTACTTCCAATCCAGCATACATAATTTACAACTTCTGAAATTGATGCTAGTTGAAGTGGAACAGGGCTTCCAAGTCTCCACTCATCAACAGGTTTCTCAAGTATTTTATGATGAGACAATTTTGACAACCTGTCTGACAAATATCCTACACCAATTCCTCTACATCCAAAGAATTTATAAGCACCAAAGTTCATCCCGTCTACAGGTGTCTTTTCAATGTCAATAATTCCATGTGCTGCATGTTGAACAGCATCAATGACGATAAACAAATCAGGTTTTATTTTTCTTGCTTCTCTTACTATTGTTTCAATATCAAGAACTGCTCCTGTAAAGTTAGACGCATACATAACGCTTAATAAAATTGTATCTTTGTCTATAAGCTTTAATATTTCCTTTGGATCAACACCGCCTGTTTCATTATTGGTGCCAGCCACTCTCAGTTCTTTTCCTAATTTGTTTGTATAGTAATTTACTGCATCAAAAGCAGATGGATGTTCAAGTGCTGTAGTAACCATGTTTGTCCCTTCTACGTTCTCAGCAATTGTCTTCACCATATTAAACATCATTTGTGATGCTGTTAGTTCAAATGCAATTATTCCACGCTTTGCATTAAAGATAGTCCTAATATCTAAAACTCCCTGTTCAAGAACATCATTTAAATACCTTGCCGCTTTGTGGCTTCTGTCTGGGCAATCGGGCATTGCATCTTTAATTGAACCCATTTCAACAGCTGCTTTTAGTCTATACGAACCTCCTGCATTTTCAAAAAACAATCGGTCTTTTTTTGTGTATGGATCATAATTTACAAAATAAAATTTATTCTTAATCTGACTTTGTAATTCTTGTGAAAACATTTCATGACTGTATTCATTCATCTCTATCTCCTTCTTCATGTGCGAAATAATATACTATGAATTCTCACCATTATAAACGCTCATATCTAGTTCATTTTCTGATTTCGCAACAAGCAAACTGCATACAGAGTCCCCCATAACATTGAGCACAGTTTTAAACATATCTGTAAATCTATCAATACCAATTATAAGTGCTATTGATTCTAGCGGGAAACCTACTGATTGAAGTACAACGCTAAGTGTTACCATAACGACCCCAGGCATACCCGGTGAACCAATAGTAGCAAGAGTTGCAGTAATCACAATTATAATAATCATTGGCAGTGTCATATGAATTCCATATAGCTGTGCAACAAACACCGCTGTCATCCCTTGCATTATTGCACTTCCATCCATGTTTACAGTTGCTCCTAGAGGTATAGTGAATGAAGCTATTTTGTTTGACACTCCTAAATCTTTTAGAAATTGTATGGAATATGGTATTGTGGCATTAGATGAGGATGTTGAAAATGGAATAACTGCAAGCTTTGCAAATTTCTTTATGAAATTTTTAACCTTTAAACCTGCAAATACTCTTAAAATTATCATATACACAACAGATGCGAATATAACGAACAAGAAGATTTCAACAATTGCATATTTACCAAGGGCATATATTACTTTATATCCAAGATTTACTACAGTTCTTGCCATGAGTGAAAATACACCTATGGGAGTAAGCTGCATTACCATATCTACTATTCTTAACATTATATGATTCAATGAATCCACAAAGTTTTTAACAGATTCTGATTTTTTACCAACTAAGCTTATGGCAATACCAAAAATTGTAGCAAATATAACAACATGAATCATATTCCCTTTAGACATTGATTCTACAATATTTGATGGAACCATTCCTAATAGAGTATCTGCAAATGAAACTGAAGTTTTTTGTACAGTTTCTAGGTTAACAGTTCCAAGGTTAAACCCTACGCCTGGTTTTAATATTAATCCCCCCAAAATACCAGTTGCCGAAGCCAAAACTGTTGTTACTAAATATAGACCCATAATTTTAGAGCCTATTCTTCCAATCTGCCTAACATCGGATGCAGAAGAAATTCCCATTACCAATGATGCAAAAACAAATGGTACGATCGTCATTTTGATTAATGTTATATATCCATCCCCTACAATATGAAATAGTCCTTTAACTAAAATCTGATCTCTAATAACTCCAGCAGGAACTTTCAATAAAATCAACCCTGCAACAACACCCAAAATGACACCTATAATAGACTTTGTTGCTAATGACATTTTTTTCTTTTCCCCATTATTACTCATATACATTTCATCTCCCCTTAATAAATGTTAGTTTTCAGTAAAACAAGTCTCTGTTAAGATTGTATATAATTAATTGAAAAGCGCTTTTCTAATAATAGATATGAGCAAATATTATGCCAACTATAGAATAAAATTAAAACTCCATGATATGACTGTAGTTTCAATACTATAAAGCTTGTATCCCTTACTTAAAGTTTAAATTTAGCATAAACTCTATTTCATATTTAAAAACTCTATTTCATTTTGAAATAGAGTTTTATATATTTTCTGCTATTCGTTATTTTCCTTTAACCTACGCCATAACGTAGTCTTACTAATATTCAGTATTTGACAAGTTTTATCCTTATCATTGTTTGTTAGATTTAAAACATGGGATATAATGTTTTTTCCCATTATATCAAGGTCTTCAATATTTACAGATACCTTAGTTTCTTTATCTTTTTCTAATTTTATATCATTAAAAATCTCTATTAAGTCCTCAATGATTATTACATTATTTTTTCTAATGATGTTCAGCCTTAACAATATGTTCTCGAGTTCTCTTATATTTCCTTTCCAATTATGTATTTGAAGGCGTTCTATAACATCTTCGGTGTATTCAGCTACAGAAATTCCAAGGTCTTCTGATATTCTACTGCTTAGTGTTTTAACAAGCTTCGGTATATCCTGCTTTCTTTCGTTCAGTGATGGAATTATAAGTCTTAAAACATTTAAGCGATAGTATAAATCCCGCCTAAAATCCCCTGCTTCAACTGCATCTTCAAGGTTCTTATGAGTTGCAGCAATTACTCTTACATTTACAGCTATTGCTGTATCTCCTCCGACTCTCATTATAGTCTTTTCCTGCAAAACTCTAAGAAGTCTTGCTTGCAGCTTTAATGATAGATCACCTATTTCATCTAAAAAAAGTGTCCCATTATGAGCCAGCTCAAAAAGCCCCTTTTTGCCTCCTTTTCTAGCTCCCGTAAAGGCACCCTCCTCATATCCAAACAATTCACTTTCAAGAAGGTTCTCAGGCATAGCAGCTGAATTTATTGCTACAAAAAGGTTGTTCGCCCTCCAGCTTTTATTATGTATACTTTGTGCAAGCATTTCCTTGCCTGTACCACTTTCCCCCGTAATTAATATTGTAAAATCTGTTTTTGCATATAACTCTGCTTTCTCAATAACCTTTTTCATGTTACAGCTGTCTGTCATTATATCGCAAAAATTATATTGAGCAACATGACCTTTTAAGTACAATTTATGTCTTACTTTTCGTTCAACTCTTTCAACATCATCAGCATTACTCATAGTAATTACAATTCCAACAACACTATCACCTAATTTTATAGGAACTAGGTTCTGAACAATTATATCCTTCTTAATCTTATACAAATCTCCTAATACTGGATTTCCTGAAGATGTTACAGTATCAATGACTTCCTTCGATGCTACACAATAGATACTGCTTCCAAGCAATTCTTCTCTTGATTTTGATAGAATTTTCTCAGCATTATCATTTACCAATGTTATTTTTCCATATACATCTGTTGCTATAATTCCTTCATAAGCTGCCCCAAGAATAGTTTTCAATTGATTACTTCCTATTGTTTCACGTCTTCTCATTCTTGAAAATTCATCTGCTTTTTTCAGGGCACTTTCTATAGCCTCTTCACCCGATGCTACTCTTACTGATTTTATTCCTTCCTTTTGACACATTGTTACGGATACATTGTCCCCTACTATTACATCTACACCTAAGCTTCTCGCATAATCAATGTTTTCCATAAGTTGAAAGGAATTTTCAATCACAAGCTCTTCAACCTTAACGTTTAGGTATTCCCCTATTTTTTTACTGTTAGAAACGATATTCTTAAATCCAATGACTCCTATATGTGTTCCTAATTTTTTTGCTTCTAAAATTGCTTCTATCATATCTATGGTACTTATTTCTATTGATATTACAGGAATATCTAATAATGATTCTATGAGTTTTGCCGTCCCACCACGAGATACAATAACATCTAAATTATAATTTTCGTCAATCAATTTTTTAACTTCAGAAACCCCATTATTTAAATCTCCAACAATTATAGGAACATCAAGCTGTAACTCTTTACAGACTTTTTTAATTTTTATTGCTATTTCATCAAATGGAGCAATAACTGCAAATTTCATACTAATCACCTTCTTGTTTTTTATAAATGAAAGTTCCCAACTTTTACAAACATTTTTCCTTTGATAAAATTTAAAGGAGTGAGCATTGTACTGCCACTCCTTTAATAAAATACCTAGACCTTATTTTAGACTTTAAATTTATTAATCATTTCTTGTAGTCTTGTTGCTTGTATCTCAAGATTCACTGCTGTTGCTGATATCTGCTGGATTGAAGCCGTCTGTTCCTCCGTTGAAGCAGCAACCTCTTCTGCACTTGCAGCATTATCTCCTACTATCCTTGCAATATTATCTATGGAAGCTTCTATTGTCTTGGAGTCCTTGCTTAATGCTTCTACAGCACAAGATACTTCTTTTATCTGTTCCGCAACATTAGATACAGATTCATTTATACTATCAAAGGCCATTGAAGTTTCATTTGCAGCCTTACTCTGTTCTTCAAAAACATTTTCTGATTTCATCATTTCATTTACTGCTTGTTGAACGCTTGTCTGAATTTCTGATATCAACCCACTAATCTCTTGTGTCGAGTGCTTAGATAGCTCTGCAAGCTTCCTGACTTCATCAGCTACAACAGAGAAACCTCTTCCTGCCTCACCTGCTCTAGCTGCTTCGATTGCAGCATTTAACGCCAGTAGATTGGTCTGGTCGCTTATGCCGTTTATTACTTCTACTATTTGACCTATTTTCACAGATTTCTTTGCCAAGGCTTCAATTGCCACGCTTACATTTTGGGAAACCGTCTGGCTTTCACTCATTTTTTCTTTTTGATAATCAACCTTACTCATTCCAACTTCCATGGTATTCATGGTTTTTAAAGTTAGTTTGTCTGTCACTTCTGCATTTTTTGCAATTTTATCAAGACCTTGAACAACACTTCTTACCATGTCACTACCCTCTTTAGTAGATTGAGATTGTTCAGTCGCACCTTTAGCTAAATCTGTAATTGTATACGCCACCTGCTCAGCGACTCTACTTGCTTCACTAGTAGCTAAACTCATTTCCTTTAAAGAATTAGCAACAAAGTTGCTCAGTTCCTTGACTTGTATAATTAATTCTTTAGTGTTTTTAACCATTTTGTTAAAATTATTAGATAGTTTGCCTATCTCATCTTTTGATTTTATAGCTACATTAACTGTTAAATCACCTTCAGACACCTTTTGAGTTACATTTATTAAAGTGCTTATTGGCTTTAGGGAATGGCTCAAAAGCATATAACAAGGTAATAGTAACAAAAGTAATAGACCAATAGTATAAATAATTATCTTATTTCTAGCTTCAGCTATAGTATTTATTAGTGAAGTTCTATCTTTGACAACCTTATAGTATCCTTTTATATCACCTTTATAATCCTTAAATGGCATTAGCATTACGATATTCTTTTGGTCTTTAGTTATTATGTATAGTGTTTTACCAATTCGTAAGTCACTTATTACTTTTTGGTCTTCTATAATCCATTTATCTTCTTCCGTTGTAGCGGCTAGTAAGTTTGATTCATTATCCCAAGCAATGCTTTGATCCTCAGAAAATCTATAGCCAAAATAGTCACCACTATAATTCTTCTTCAGACCTTCTAAAAAATTAACTCCAAAGTCGCTCCCGTATTCAACGCTTCCTATATGCTGATTCTCAAAAAACATAGGTACTACTACTCTAAACCCATAACCGCCCTTACCTTCTTCCAAGCCCCTTACCATTTGCTTCTTTTCATTAGCTTCATTTACTGTAAATCTAAAAGATTTCAGACTATCATCATACTTATCAGGTGCATGTAGTCTAAGAAAGGCTGTTGAATCAGGCAGATGAAATTGAACTTGAGAAACCTGGGATGAGATATTTTGATAAACCGGTAAAAGCATATTTGCCAATTCATCACGCTTTCTCTCTGCAAAAAGTCTTTGAACCTCTACATTGTTTGCAATTGATAAAACACCAATTTCTGCTGCCGCTAATTGTTCATCCATTTGTGCATTTATTGATTGTTCCAATACCTCCATCATTTCTTGCTCTTTTTGATTCACTGTTTTCATATTTTCATTAAAGGTTAAATAAGAAAAAGCAAAAAATATCAATAAAATTGAAATAGCAAAGTTTAAAAATATTTTAATTTTTAATGACAAGATTCCCCACCCCCCCCAACATATTTATATTAGTAATTCGACATTCTTATTTATTTTCCTCCACCATTCGACATAATTCGACATAATTATTTAACTTCCTCAATATGTTTCATTATATAACAGATTAAATGTTAGAGAAGCATTGGGGGGTGCTTCCTAATTGGACATGGGTTAAAAGAACAAAGGATTTTTTTCAGTAAAACATCCTGCAAGACATTGATTCTGTTGTATTTCTTGATATTATCCTTCTGACATTTGTTATATTAATTATGTCTCACCTTTAATACTTCACCAACACTTACAATACTTATATTTAATCTATCAGTTAATTGTTTAAGACTCCTAATCTTATTTATATACTTAATATTATTCTTACTAACTGACTTTTCAATTACCTCTACTATATCTTTTATTTGGTTATTATTCAGAATAAGCTTGTTATTTAGGCACTCTCTATTAATATAGGTTAAAGTAGCCCATATCTGTTCCTCTGATATACTATTTATATCCATTAGAACCCATGTGAAATCTTTTCTTCTTTTATTTTCAGGGTATACCTCCTTAAAAAACTCTATAAAGTGATTCACTGGCTTTGGATCTATTTCTTTAACATACCTTCCAAGCTGTGATTTTAGAGTATTCTTTAGATACATCATTGTATTTGGTTTTATTGAACCTTTTAATCCCTCTATTTGTTCATAAATATAATTATATGTTTCTTTAAGCTGATCCTCATTTACGTTTTCCTTTTTGAGCACCCTTGTTATATCAATATATTCTATAATGTGCTTCTTACAATTAAGCTTCTTGTCATATAGCTTTTCACAAATTTCAGATGCAGTTAACTCTTCAAATTGGTTGTTCTTTACCGATATCTCTTTATCCATATATATTCCTTACCTTTTTTAAATTTTATAGTTCTTTTTAGACATTCTTTCACCCTTTAACTTGAGTATATATTACCGTCCACTTTTTGTATACTTTTAGTAGCTCAGACTAATTTCCATCTTTTTAATAAGCAAAAATAACTGTTCCTTCTGCTTTACTTTTTGTATGCATTTATGAGATTATACTAAAGCCGTTTCCAGTGCTTTATACTAAATATACTTCCAAATTACTCCTTGAGGAGTATGGTTTTTTGTCAAACCATGGCTTATTATGAAGATATAGGCAATATCACATTTTGCCACAATTAAGGAGGGAATTAATATGTATTTTTTAGGATTGGTTGTATTTATGGTTTTTCTGGTTTGCTCTACCTTGCTTTCGAATTCTCTTGCTTCATTTATTGATTTACCCAGCATAACTATTACTCTAGCATTTAGCATCCCAATGCTAATGGCGTCAGGTCTTTTCCCAGATTTTATCAGAGGCTTCAAAATCATGGGACAAAAAATTAATACTTGGTCACTATTTGAACTTAAGAAAACTGAAATTGCTCTACAGCTTATGATAAAGCTGCTACTTTTTTCAGGTTTATTTGGAAGTATAATTGGGATAGTCTCTATTTTATCAAATTTCAGCGGAATGAGTACAATAGGACCAAATTTGTCCTTGTCCATACTTACATTTTTTTACTCTGTACTTATTGTTTTCATACTTTTACCTGTAAAAGCTAAGGTAAAAGCAATAATACTAGCATTTGAAAAGGAATGTTCTGATGAAGAATCAATTAACTAAAACACTAGGATTGCTATGCTATTTAGCAATTGTGAGTTTGTTGTTTGATTTTAACTGGATGCTGGTCTTTAGTCCTAAGCCATTTCTTTCAGTTATGATAGGAATGATTATATTAACTGCTTCACAGTATAAAAAAGAATATACAAAGGAAGACCTAGCTGTTAGTTTGAAATGGAATCTTCTACTTGCCAGCTTCCTAACAACACTTATATCCATTCTTTCTTCTACAGCATCTAGGGGTCTGGCTTATATGACCAGTTCGCAGCTAGCCGAGTCGCTATTGCCTATGCTTTATGGCAGTATAATTTATCTGATACTCAGTATAGTGCTTAAAGACTCAATAAAAAGCGATATGAACATACAAACTGAAAAGCCTTTAGAAAAAACGCATGATTTGACAGCTACCATTATAGCAGAACAAGTTTTCAAAGAATTTGAGCTTACCAACAGAGAATTTCATGTTGCCTTAAAGCTTCTAGAGAACATGCCCAATAAGGAAATTGCAGCTCAGCTCTACATAAGTGAAGCAACAGTAAAAAAGCATATCCAGAACATCTACCAAAAGTTTCGGACAGCTGACCGCAACAGCTTCAAAGAAATTTACTTTCAAAGTGCAAAAAGAAAATAAATAGATGCCGACTGCCTAAATTAATCTTATAACATAGCAGTCGGCATCTATTTTTTGCTCTTTCTCATTTGCAAAGCGTTAGTGACAGTGAAGTGAAAAGGATATGTTCAAATCTTAGTGCCACAAGCTTACAAAT
Organism: Lutisporaceae bacterium; assembly: GCA_049684915.1. GTDB lineage: Bacteria > Bacillota > Clostridia > Lutisporales > Lutisporaceae > GWB2-37-7. The sequence goes on from JBAVGO010000161.1 coordinate 17,777, forward strand.
AACCGTCTAAACGTCGAGCCTGGCACCTATTTATTTACCCATATTATATACATCCATAGCTTTAGTCGCATTATCAAAGCCTAGCTTCTTAGTTACTTCAACTAAAGCACTTACTGTATCTAATGTTGTTATTACATTAATATTTTTCTCTATAGCTGCTCTTCTTATAATAAAGCCATCTCTATGGGAATCATTACCCTTCGTCGGTGTATTTATAACAATATCCACTTCTCTGTTCTTTATTACGTTAAGAATATTAGGTTCTTCCTCATTTAATTTTCTTACTTCCTTTGCAGCTAATCCCTTGCTTAAAAGGTATTCTGCTGTACCTTTTGTAGAAATAAAACTGTAACCAAGCTCACTAAGTTGTTTTGCGATTTCTAAGAATTCTTCCTTATCATGATCATTTATAGTTGCAAGCACAACTCCCTTTTTCTTTTCAAGCTGCATTCCTGCTGCTATAAACCCTTTGTATAAAGCTTCATCAACATTTTTACCTATACCTAGCACTTCCCCAGTAGATCTCATTTCTGGACCTAAAGAAATTTCTACTCCAGGAAGCTTTTGAGTTGAGAATACAGGAACCTTTACAGCCACGAGCTCTGGTTCTTTATATATATCTACTCCGTAACATAAATCCTTAAGCTTAGCCCCTAGCATAACCTTTGTTGCAAGCTCAACTATTGGCACTCCGCTTACCTTAGAAATATAAGGCACAGTTCTACTTGCTCTTGGATTAACCTCTATAACATAGAGTTCTCCTTTATACTCTATAAATTGGATATTTATCATACCATTTATTCCAATACTTTTCGCAAGCAACTTTGTATATTCAAGAACTTTTTCTTTAATGTTAGCTGACACGTTCTGTGTTGGATAAAGTGTTATACTATCCCCTGAATGTACTCCTGCTCTCTCCAAATGTTCCATTATTCCAGGAATTAATACATCTTCTCCATCAAAGATTGCATCTACTTCTAATTCCATTCCCATAAGATATTTATCTATTAAAACTGGATTTTTCTTATCCTTTTCCAAAGCATTATTCAAGTAAAATTCAAGCTCTGTTTGTCTATAGGTAATTTCCATACCCTGACCACCTAATACGAAGGAAGGTCTTACTAACACTGGATATCCTAAAATTTCAGCCTCTTTTAATCCTGCTTCAACGGACCAAATAGCCTTACCCTTTGGTCTGTTTATATTCTGCTTTTCAAGTAGTGCATCAAACTTTTCTCTATCTTCAGCTAAATCAATTTGTTCTGAGCTAGTACCTAATATTTTTATATTCTTCTCTTGAAGGAATTGAGCAAGCTTTATAGCTGTCTGACCACCAAATTGAAGAATCACACCATAAGGCTTTTCTTTATCTATTATATTAAGTACCTCTTCTTCTGTTAATGGCTCAAAGTATAGCTTATCAGAAATATTAAAATCTGTACTTACAGTTTCAGGGTTGTTATTAATTATAATTGTTTCAATTCCTAATTTTCTAAGTGTTTTTACTACTTGAACAGAAGCATAATCAAATTCTATACCCTGCCCGATTCTGATTGGACCCGAACCTATTACCACTATTTTCTGTCTGTCACTTACTTCTACTTCATCATACTCATTATAAGTAGAATAATAATAAGGAGTTATTGCTTCAAACTCACCAGCACAAGTATCTACCATATTGTAAACTGGATATATATCCCATTTTGTTCTTAAGTTATATATTTCATTAGGGCTTACCTTTAATAAGTCCCCAATACCCTTATCAGAGAAACCCATTCTTTTTAAATCATATAAGTATTCTCTTGATATTTTATCCACAGTTAATGTCTTTAGTTCCTCTTCTTTATCCACAATGTTTTTTATCTTCTTAACAAAGAAAACATCTATTCCTGTGATTTGAGAAATCATTTCCACTCTATAATTTCTTCTTATCATTTCAGCTAATGCAAACATTCTTTCATCATCTGGACTCATTACCCGTTTCTTTAATTCTTCAATGGACAATTTTTTCATCCCATTATGCTCTAAAGTAAATTGCTTCAACTCAAGAGAACGAATACCCTTTAGGAAAGCTGCTTCAAAATTACTTCCAATTGCCATTACTTCTCCTGTAGCCATCATCTTTGTCCCAAGCTCTCTGTCTGCACCATAAAACTTATCAAAAGGCCACTTTGGTATTTTAATAACTACATAGTCAAGAGCTGGCTCAAAGCAAGCATAAGTCTTCTTAGTTACAGCATTTTCAATTTCATCAAGTCCATAGCCAAGAGCTAATTTAGCTGATACCTTTGCAATTGGATATCCAGTAGCCTTAGAAGCCAAAGCTGAAGAACGACTAACTCTAGGGTTTATCTCAATTACTCCATAATCAAAATTGTCAGGATTAAGGGCAAACTGTACATTACATCCACCTTCAATTCCAATATGGTTAATTATATCTATAGCTGCACTTCTAAGCATCTGATATTCTTTATCTGAAAGGGTCTGGCTCGGTGCTACAACTATACTATCACCAGTATGTATGCCTACTGGGTCAATATTTTCCATATTGCATACAGTGATACAGTTGCCGAAGCAATCTCTCATTACTTCATACTCAATTTCTTTCCAGCCCTTAACGCTCTTTTCTACAAGAACTTGACCTATGGTACTAAGCTGAAGCCCTTGACCTAAAATTATTTCTAATTCTTCCTCATTATCAGCTATTCCACCGCCAGAGCCACCAAGAGTATAGGCTGGTCGTACAATTACAGGGTAGCCTATACTCTTACTCCAGGCTTTACCCGCTTCCATTTCTGTTATAACTTCGCTTTCTATACAAGGCTGACCTATTTTTTGCATTTCTGCTCTAAAAAGCTCTCTGTCTTCACCTTTTTTTATAGACTCAATAGAAGTACCTATTACCTTAACATTGTATTTATCTAAAATTCCCTTATCATATAATAAAACAGCTAAGTTAAGACCTGTTTGCCCACCAACTCCTGCAAGTACACTATCTGGTCTTTCTTTTGCAATTACTTTCTCCACAAATTCTACTGTTAAAGGTTCAATATATATTTTATGTGCTACTTCCTTATCTGTCATAATTGTAGCTGGGTTACTATTTATAAGGATAACCTCTATGCCCTCTTCTTTCAAAGCTTCACATGCCTGTGTTCCTGAATAATCAAACTCTGCAGCCTGACCAATTATTATAGGGCCAGATCCAATTACTAATACTTTTTTTATATCTTTATTTAATGGCATTATTCTACCTCCAAAAACTTATCAAAAATATAATTTACATCTCTTGGCCCTGGACATGCTTCTGGATGAAACTGAACGCTGTATATTGGTAATTTAGTATGTCTCATTCCCTCAATAGTGCCATCATTCATACTTATATGAGTAGCTATAGTATCCTCTGGCAAAATTTCAACAAAGTAACCATGATTTTGAGAAGTGATATAAACTCTATTTTCCTCTAAATCCTTAACTGGATGATTGCAACCCCTATGACCAAACTTTAGCTTAGAGGTTTTACCACCAAGCGCTAAGGCTAAAAGCTGGTGCCCTAAACAAATTCCAACCACAGGTTTCTTACCAACTAATGACCTTATATTTTCAATTACATCTGTTAAATCCGCAGGATCTCCAGGGCCATTTGATAAGAAAATTAAATCTGGATTTACTGCTAATACCTCTTCATAAGAAGCACTCGCTGGGAACACTGTTATCTTACAATTTCTTTTCTTAAAGGATCGTAATATGTTTGATTTTATTCCAAAATCCATAACTGCTACATGCTTTCCAGAACCTTCTATAGTATATACTTTCTTTGTTGTAACCTTCTGAACAGCATCTACATTGCTAAAGCTTTGAAGCTTCTGATTTATATATTTTTGACTTAATTCTTCAAGAGTAATAATTCCTTTCATAGTACCGCTATTTCTTAGTACCTTTGTAAGAGCTCTAGTATCTACTTTTTCTAAAGCCATAATTTTATTATTTTTTAAATAATCCTCAAGCTTTATTTCACATCTGAAATTATTAGGATACTCGCAAGCTTCTCTTACAATAAAACCCTTAACCTTAGGACTTGTTGATTCCGCATCCTCAAGATTTATACCATAATTCCCTATTAAAGGATAGGTCATAGTGACTATCTGACCATAATATGAAGGATCTGTAAGCACTTCTTGATATCCTGTCATTCCTGTATTAAACACTACCTCTCCTACAGCTTCACCTAAATATCCAAAAGCCTTACCTTTAAAGACCATTCCATTCTCTAAAATTAATTTTGCATTCATTATTAACCTCCTAAAAATAAAATAAACGGATAACAAAGAGAATATTAACATTACTACTCTCTTTGTTATCCGTAATAGATTCCAGGGTTAATATTTAATTTTTTTATATAATAATACTCGACACAAACAAACATAGTCATAGCTACATTCCCTTTCTGGCCTCACAGGACCAATTTAAAGTGCAATTTTATAAATTATAATGCATATTAATACATTTGTCAAGTATATAGAAGTGCCCGAAGCTATATCTGATTTTTGTTAAAGATTAACACAGAAGCTATAACGCAAGCTGACGCACATAGGGATGTTATCACAATTGGCCATAATAACTCTGATGCTGCCACCGCATTCGTCAACAGGGCTACATTAAAAGCAGCAAGAGAGATAGGACTATACTTTTGCACGTTTGGCACTATATTGCAAAACATCAAAACCCCTATAACAGCGCCTGCTAAAAGCAGACAGCCATAATTGCTCTTTGTCAGTGTCGCCCCTAATAAAAGCAAAGACAATAAAAACAAGCCAAATAACCAAAGGCAAAATACTGAAAGCAGTAAGTTTGACACTATGTCACCTGGAAAAAGGTATATAGTATATCCCCAAGTAATAATAAATGATGCTGTATAGCTCAACGTCCAAATAATTGCCATGCTAGTGAATTTGGAAAGTATAACTGCACTACGTGATAATCCTTTTGTAAGCATGTTAATGAGTGTTCCTCTGGACAACTCAGTTGATAAGATTCCGCTGAATAGAATAACCGTCAAAAATAAGCCTATCTGCGAAATATTCTTAAAGAACTGTGCCCATGCATCCACAGCCGATGGTTCAATGATGGTGATTTTTATGCCTTCCGGCATAAATGAGGAAAGAATCTCGGGTAGTAATTTGGCTGTGAGCGGACTCATCATACCAAAAACAAAAAACACAGTCAGTATAATGAGCAGCTTATACGTCCTCACGCTTTCAAGGAGTTCTTTTTTTAGAAAAGCGACAAAATTCTTCATTGTACCACCTCCATAAACAGGCTCTCTAACGTCGGCTCAATGATTTCAAACTTAGCTGGTGTTATTTGTTTTTCTGCAAGCAAATCAATTAAAAATTGTCCACCGCTTTTTATGTCCTGAACCTTGACGGTTAAGGCATTACCCTCTTGCATGAATTCCACCCCAGGAGATTTTAGCTTCTCACAATTCATAAAATCAGATGCATCGTTGACGCTCATAAAATCAATGAAAAAATGGTCATGCTTATGCTTTGATTTTATTTCGGAGAGAGTGCCGGAAAGTGCTAGCTTTCCTTGATGCAGCACAGCAACATTATCACAAATGCGTTCAACATCCGAAAGAATATGTGTTGAAAAAACAACCGTAGTTTTTCCCTTTACAGTAGACAAGATATCGAGAATTTCCTTTCTACCAATTGGGTCTAACGCAGATGTGGGTTCATCGCAAATCAATAATTGAGGTTCATTTAGCAGAGCTTGAGCAATTCCCAGTCGCTGCTTCATGCCTCGTGAAAAACCGCCAATTCTTTTATTTGCATTTTCAAGCCCTACAAGTGAAAGTAGTTCTTCACTTCTTCCCTTGATTTGTGTTTTAGACAGTCCTGTAATCTCACCGCAAAGCTTAAGGTATTCCATTGGTTTCATGTACCCATAAAACTCAGGAACGTCTGGGAGATATCCAACCTTACGATTGGTTTTCGTTTCTCCGTAAGTCACCCTTTCACCGAATACAGTTATACTGCCGCTGGTCGGTTTTAACAATCCAAGTACCATTCTCATCGTAGTTGTCTTGCCTGCACCATTTTTTCCTACAAAGCCAAACACCGAATGCTCGGGGACTGATAAATCTAAACCACTTATTACATTACTATCTCCGAATTTTTTATAAAGCTGTTTGATTTCCAAAACATTCATTAGTCTTCACCCCTGCCAACAACAAAATATATAATGGGGCCGATAATCTGAATAAGTGCAACTATTAACACCCACATAATTTTATTCCCAAAACGATAATGGGGATGTTTGAAAATATGGATTAGTGCTGTGAGCACCAGAATGAGCTCCACAACAACTATGGGAATAAGAAAGGGTAAATATTCGATTAGTTTTTCCATACTGATACCTCCTCGTATAATAATTAAAATTGAGTATTATAAATTCTTGGATTTTCACTGCTATAGCATCATACTTTGTTTTTTAGTCTATTAATACATATAACGAATAGGCAATCGTAAAGTTTCATAATTAATTTATTTGCTTTCACTTTTGTCCCTGTGTTTTATAATAATCATAATTTCCAAGATAAGAATTAAAACATTTGTCCTCAATGGCAATCACCTTTTCACTAATTTTATTGATAAAATACCTATCATGAGAGATAAAGAATATAGTTCCTTCAAAATCCTCCAAGGCTTCCTCCAAAGTTTCTATTGTATCAATATCAAGATGATTTGTAGGCTCATCCAGTATTAATAAATTTATATTCTCATATAACAATTTGCTTAATGTAAGTCTAATCCTCTCGCCACCAGATAAATGCCTAACTTTTTTAAAGACACTGCTTCCAAAGAACATGAATTTCGATAAATGCTCCCTTGCCTTTCCCTCCAGAATAGAAATGTCATCCCTGAAATATTCAAGTACCGTAAGCTCTTCATCCTTAAAAGTAATATTCTGAGGTAAATATGCCATCTTAACATTAGCCCCTACTTCTACTATACCTCCATCTATACCCTCTTCATTCAGAAGCATCTTTAAGAAGGTGGTTTTCCCACTTCCATTTGAACCAATCAAGGCTACTCTTTCACCGAACTTTATCAACATATTCGCTTCTCTAAAAATAACATTTTCACCGAAGCTTTTAGAGAGTCCTATCGCCTTTATCGTCTCATTGCCAGATCTCTCTGCTGCTTTAAAATTCAGTTTCATATTCTGTTTCTCAAAGATTGGTTTATTTATTCTATCCATTTTATCAAGCTTTCTTTGTATGCTTACAGCCCTTTTAAAAAACTTGTTATTATCAGCTCTTAGTGCCCAATCTCGCAAATCTTTAATGGTCTTTTCCATGCCATTTATCTTCTTTTGTTGTTCTCTAAAATCCTCAAATTGATGGAGCATTCTTTCCTCCTTCTCCTTTATATAAGCGGAATAGTTCCCCCTATAGGTTTCACACACCTTATCTTCTACTTCAATAATCTTTGTCACTACATTATCCAAAAAATATCGGTCGTGGGATACTATAATTACAATACCTTTATAATTCTTAAGATAATTTTCAAGCCATTCAATTGAATTAAAATCCAAGTGATTTGTAGGTTCATCAAGTAGTAATATTTCTGGGTTTTCAATTAAAATCTTTCCAAGAATTACTGTGGTTTTTTCACCTCCGCTTAAAATATTAAAGTCCTTGTTTAGAAATTTTTCGTCAAATTTCAAGCCCTTGCAAACCTTATTAAGCTTTTCTTGTATATCATATCCACCCTTAACTTCAAATAATTGCTGAGCTTCACTGTACTGCTTCAACACTTTTTCAAGTAAAATACCCTCTAGGTTTTTCATTTTATCCTCTAACGCTCGCATTTCATTTTCTATGCTATAGACTTCACTAAAAGCTAGATTCAAAATATCAATAACCCTTAACCCATCAGGAAATTTCGGAATTTGTTCTAGATAAGCTGTAGTTGCCCCTTTAGTTATTGAAATCCACCCTTCGTCATATCCTCGGCTTGTAGAACCTTGGTATATATTTAAGGTTTCTATTCCCGCTATTAGTTTGAGAATCGTACTTTTTCCACTTCCATTTTCACCGATTATGCCAACTTTTTCTCCAGCATAAACCTGAAAGGTTATATTTTTAAGAACAAGCGTTGAATCTTTATATTTTTTAATACCATTTAATGATAATTCGATCATCAAAATTCCTTCTTCCTTGTCAATACTATACTGCCTTATGAATAAGCAAAAAAGACTCTCTCTACTAATTAAGCCTAATGTTAACTTAAAAAATAAAAAAGGCCATAAGAAGATAAATTCTCCTTACAGCCCAAAATACATATACAACTATTATAATTAATAAAATTTCCATACAAACAAAAGCAATGCAAATAAATCAAAGCATTGTATTAAGCTTATACAAAATCTTATAACAGAAACTCTCAAAAAAGCTCTGCTTCAATATTTCAAATTATTACTTGAAATATGATATTAAATTACAATAACTATTTTTAGTAAAGTAAGTTACCTTCTAAATGCTTCATTCCATAAAGAGTACGTCAATTAAACCTAATATGATTAGGTATATTAAAGCTCTATAAGAAATTTAATATTAATTTTTATGTTAATTAATATTAGCAATTAGCTGGTGTCATAACTTACTTTCCCCCTTCAACATTTTTCATTATTATAGCATTTGTTACAGCTTAAATAAATGGATTTTAATTTTTAAATTGATTATTCTTGATTTATACTTAATCAAATTTTGCTCCTGTAGAAGCACCGTCCGTCCCCAGTGCTTTTTATTTCTTAGAGTTGTAAAATATTTCTTCAAAGTCTATTTCTACTTCATTTATACTTTTGTATCTTTTTTCAATTCCCATAAGTTTCTTTAGGAATATGAGTTCCTTACTGCTTAAAACCAGTTCTTCATACCATGCTTTATCTTTATAGGGCTTATCTGTAAATGATGTATAGTAAAGATGTATCAAAAAATCTCCAAAGTATGAAAAATCTATGTCCGCCTTGTATTTTTTATTATCAATCCACCTTGCTGATCCAAAATCCACTAAATAAACACTATTACCATTAAATAAAACATTAGGAACCCTTATATCTCTGTGTACTATTCCTTCTCCATGCAAATAATTTAATATATTAATCAGTTGTTTACCTATATAATATATTTCATCTCTTGTAAATACGTGTCTTTGGTCGAAAATCATAGCTTCCAAGGTTATACCCTGCTTATACTCCAGTACATATCCTGTTAAACCACTGTCCTCTATCTTCCTTATAAATCTAGGTATTCCTTCATGCTTCAGGGATTTAAGAATTTTTTCCTCATAATATACCTTTTGAGGATTTACATTGTACATTTTTTTCTTAAGCTGTTTAAGTATGTGAAGGTTTTTATCATCAGTTATTAGATAGCATATTCCAAACCTGCCCTCTCCAATTACCTTTTCTATCTTAAAACTTTCAAGATACTGTCCAGGTGAATATTTAATATCTGTATCAAACAGCTTCATAATCATATTTTTAACTGGAATGCCATTTTTTATGACATTTGTAATAGCACTTTGCACACCAGTATGAGGGGTCTGAACTTGAAGAACTAGAGCTAGAAGAGCTAGTGCTTGATGAACTAGAACTTGATGAACTAGAGCTGGTACAACTCTCCAAATAGCAGAAGGCATTTAGGAATACTCCAAAAATGTTCCCCCAGTGTCTATATAAACGCTTATAATGTCTGCTTCCTTTTCTATTGCAGCAATAGTGCCCACTTGAACTCGAAGAAGATGATGATGTGCTCATATTTATCCACCTACCTCACTTTTATACGTCCATACTACCATTATATACACTTAAATGAGCAAAAGTACCAAAATACATAAGCATAGTGAGGTTTGCTGACTCTTATTTATGTTACGAACCTATAAGTAAAATAATATTTTTCAAGAATACCTGAAATTAAAAAATAGCATTTGTCTAATAATTACATGAAGATATCAATCATTAGACAAATGCAGAATAAGTTCTTAAGTGATGTACATGGCATCATATTCATATTATTTTATTTGCTATAATATTTTTGTTTTGGACTTTTGGGTTTATCAGGTATAGTCAGCATTATTATACTACTTCCTATAAGTGGGTTAAGTATCTTTGCTCTAAAATGTTCTCTATCTTTTATATTTATAAACTCTTGCATTTCAAGCCTTGTTCTAGGCACTTTGCAAAAATTAATTAATTTTTCTAATCTATCATAATCTTGCTGGGTATCTTGCTGGGTATCTTGCTGGGTATCTTGCTGGCTATCACTATTTTTTATTTGAATAACAATCTTAAATATATCTTCTTCAATGATTTCAGGTTCATATCCAAAATAAGCCTTTCCGTACTTGTGAATATTTCTAACACCTGAACCCAATTCATCAACCAAACCCATCTCCTTAAAGAATTTTGCTATAGTTGGGTTTTTAGGAAACGGAGAAAAGTTGTTAGGATCAATAATCCCATGTCCATGAGGCTTATTGCTGTTTTCTGTATATATTTTATCCTTACCTATTACAAATTTAGCAGGATAAGGATTACCATAATCTCTATGGATTAATATATTTGAAATTACTTCTCTAAATATTTTATCCCTTATGCTTATTCTAATATCTCCTTCAAGATAAAAGGTGTCTGGCAAATGCTTACTTACAAATGCCATCAATCTATCATAACTTTGAATTAAGTTAGTTCTAATATCATCTCTATCATCATATCTATCTAAATTTATTTTTCTTAAGATGGCATCTGTTCTAAAATAAGGTATAACAGAAGTTATAACTTCATCCTTTCCAAGTAATAATATAGAAGCTAATGTAAAACCTTCTATATTATTTTTATAATCACGTATATATAACCCTGCACTTTTTAATAGTTCCATATCATCCATACTCTTCCAAGTATGATTGTCTACTCTTAGCGAAGCCACTTTTCTTGCTCTTCCTATAAGATCTTCTCGTAAATCGTTAAGTTTAACATATGGATATACTGTGTTTTCAATATAAGTTGTCTGTTTTCTTTGATAAAGTGCAGCTACTTGATTGGTATTATCGGTAATATTTATATCCCCATCTTCATTTCTATCAAATATTTTACCACTGCATCTATGAACTTGTGAACTTTCTGGTACAAAGATATAAAGAATAGTTTTACCCTCAATAGTGAGTTCATCAATACTTAGGTAATAAGTTGGATTTATTTTATTATCATTATTCATTACCGTAACAAAGTCCTTTTTAATGCTATTTATTGAAGATGGCTCTACTCCAAGAATTTCTCCATTATCTTTTACACCTAACAAAATTTCCCCACCACTTCTATTTAAAAAGGCACAAACAGTATCAAAAACATCTTTGTTAAGTTTATTTTTACTCTCTTTAAATTCTACTTTAATTCCTTCACCTTTTTTAATTGTATTTAAAATTTTTGAAATCATGTTCACACCTTCTTTCTAAAACATTTACTACTGTTATATTATCATAGTATTTCCATTAAGAGTATAAAAGTAATTCTTCAACTTTAATTAGTTCTATATTTTCAAGATATTTAATCAGTTTTCTCTACTCCATAATTTGTAGTTAAGGAAGATTTGAATATCCATTTAATATCAAAAACACGAATTCAAAAATATTCTACTATACTTATAATAACCTACCATCAATTACTATTTGGATATATACGCTATAGAAATATAATAACATTACTTAATTTGATTATATATTACTGCCCACTTTTTATATGCTTTTAGAATGTCAGACTATCTTTCATTTCCTGCAAAAGCATAAAGCCAGTCTGCCCGCTACATTTGAGATAACGTACGTGACTCTTCTTCGCTTGTCTTATCTATTGCTAAGCATATATGAAATCACATTAAAAGAAATCAGTGACCTGTTATTAAAAATATCCATTAAACCATTTGGATGGCTAGCGAAGATACCATGCTGAAGCATAGCTGCTCCAAAGTCCCTTTCTAATGCACCATTATAAGTTGCTAATATACAGTACTCAGCCGCATTACCACATAATACAACAAAATCAACATTTTTCTCTTTTATTATTTCTTCTAAGTTCGTTTTCCAAAAACTATTGCTAAATACCTTTAAAACTTCTATATCGCTATCCTCGACATTTAACTCCTCTACATTTTGAAAGGTATCATCATTACCGCCTTCAATGTCCCTAACAATTATAACAGGCTTACCCGCTTTTCTAAATAATTTTGCCGTCTCATTAATATACTCAAATGTATTTTTATATTCTTGTTGCACTTTTCTATGGCCTATAAAAGCTTCTTGCACATCAATTATTAATAATGCAATATTCATTATACATTTCCTCCTTGTATAAGTGAGTTGTTAATTAACGCATCATTCCATCTTTGCGAACTGTCTTTTACTTGATTAACTTTCTATTTTCAGAACTACTAATATCATTCACACAGATAACAAATTTGAAATCTACATTTCCAACCCTCTTATTACTAATTCTAACAGAAACATGTACATTAGCGAATAAAAAATCATATAAACGATACATATCTATCACTAAATAATACACAAAACCTAACCCTTACTTTACTCATACATACTTAAATTTTTTTATTTAAAATCTCCATCTCTTAAGCTACGGTTCACGTACCTTTGTATATTTGCATGTTCTAAATTTACCTTCAATCCAAAATGTTGCTTCATTAGTACAAAACCTTAACACATAGCACTTAGGATCTTCAATCCCTTGCTTGAAGAAATTTCTATCACAGTTACTATTAAACTTTCTTTTTTCATCCAAATCCTCAATAATTTCAACATTTCCTATAAGCGTTACGCTGTCTCCATCAAGATGATAGCAAACACTAGCCTTTGTATTATTTTCAAAGTGTGTCGCCTTTCCGTTCAAATGAGACCTTTTTGATGTCATAAAATAGATTTCTGAAAAGCCATTAGCCCTGATTTTTGATATTGTACATATTCGAGGATATCCATTCTCATTAATAGATGCAAGCGTTAAAATATCGCATTTCTCTAACAATATATTTGCTTTTTGTTCCAACTCCTTGGTTCTTTCTTTTTGAATTTCATTTGCTGTCTTTTCCATACTCTCCCCTTTCTTATTTTAGCTATGTAATTAAAATCATTATTCCTTATTTCTAATATAGTAACTCAAATTTTGATTGTTGAGTTTAATAAATTTGAACTCAAAATGATTTAAAGATGAGACAAAGGGTCTAAGCTTTGTATATCCATAGTTCCTTGTATCAAAGTCCGGATACTTTTTATTAAGCCTCTGCCCGAATACTCCTAAATTTGCCCATCCGTCTTCGTCTGAAATCTCGGTGATAATTGTTTTTATAGCCTTTATCAGTTTGTTTTTACTTATCACACCAATCTTTGATTCATCTTGATTCTGTACTTGCTTTATATCCGAGTTTTCAGCAGGCTTCTCATCCATTGAAGCCAATACCTCAAGATACTTAAACTTCTCACATGCCGATATGAATGATATAGGTGTTTTCTCTTCTCCTATTCCCATGACATACATACCCGACTCTCTGAGTCTTGCCGCCAACCTTGTAAAATCACTATCACTTGAAACAATACAAAACCCCTCAACATTATTTGAATATAATATATCCATGGCATCAATGATTAAGGCTGAATCCGTTGAGTTTTTGCCTGAAGTATAACTGTATTGCTGTATTGGGCTGATTGAGTACTTAAGCAGTATGTCCTTCCAAGGATTAAGCTGTGGCTGAGTCCAATCTCCGTAAATTCTCTTATAAGTAGGTATTCCATGATTTAAAATTTCATCGATTATATATTTTATATACTTCGCTGATACATTATCAGCGTCAATCAACACTGCAATTTTCTTATCTTTTTCCAATATCTCGCTCCTCCTCTCTTATAATTTCTATTATTATACCATTATTAAACAACTATCTCACTAGCTAATTTTCAGGAATGTGCAATAAGTAAAATAGATGCCAGGTAAGGCTCCGAAAAAAAACGCATAAAATATATAGACGCATACCTATAGAAAGGCAAAAAGCAATGGGGACGGTTAATGTGAAAACAACCCCCTTGTATAAACTAAACACTCAATAAACACTAATAACTGGATATCTTCGGTGTCTGGCACCATATACCTCATAATTATACTAGTTAATTTATTTTAACATTAAAGGAAATTGTTGGGCTTTGGCGAATATTATGTTTGGATGTATAATAATTTATATTCTAGACAAATAAAAATTCTGAGAGGATGGTATATATGAAAATAAAAAGCATTAATATTGTAGAACTTTTTGGATTACATAACTATGATATATACTTTGATTACAAAGAAAATATAAAAATAATTCATGCTCCAAATGGTTATGGTAAAACAACTGTACTTAGATTGCTTAAAGATATTGTTAACGGAAAATTTTTCGAAGTAAATCTCACACCATTTAAAAGTTATAGAATCGACTTTGATAATGATATGGCAGTAGAAGTTATAAAGGAAATGAAATCTAACGATGATACTAATCTCAAAACAATGAATAATAAGCCTAGCTTTATCTACAGAATTTCAAAGAGTGGAAAGATTAAGGAATTTAATATGGGAAATAGAGCAAACTATTCTGCTTTTGTAGAGGGAAAATTACCTTTAAATCTTATTGAAGATAATATGCCTTTCCTAAGAAGAGTAGGTCCACGTATATGGCTTGATGCAAATACAGGCGAAAAACTAACCTACGATGAAGTAATAAATACTTATGGCGAATTACTATTCTTAAACAAAGAACTAAGTGATAATTTAAGATATATTAGAGAACAAATACCTATTCATATAATAAATGCAAATAGGTTAATTAAATCAGATATTTTAAATGATAATTATAAAAATGAACTTGGTGCAAGAAGAGAAAATATCCTACAATCAGTTGTAGTATACTCAAAAGAATTAGCTGATATAATAGAAACGTCTTTGGCTAAATCTGGAAGTTTGACGCAAGAACTTGATAGAACATTTCCAGCTCGTTTAATCCAAATGATGACATGTGAAAGTAATGATAACATTATCAGTATAGAAAGAATTATTCAAGAATTAGAAGAGTTAGAAAGAAGACGTATGCGATTAGAAGAAGTTGGATTGCTAACATCAACCACTAATACAAGTGTTCAACCAACAACTGCTATAGATGAGTCAACAATAAAAGTACTATCCCTTTATATTAAAGATACAAAAGATAAATTGAATATTTTTAATGAAGTTGAAAGAAAAATAAACCTTATGAAGGAAATTATTAACAAAAGGTTTATTAATAAAGTGATGAAAATAAATCGATTGAAAGGATTTGTTTTTGAACTTCCAGATAATACTCTATTAAGCCCTGAAAAACTATCCTCAGGCGAACAGAATGAACTTGTGCTAATTTATGAACTATTATTCAAATCAGAACCAAACTCTCTTATATTAATCGATGAACCTGAAATCTCCTTGCATATTGCATGGCAACAAGAATTCTTAAATGATATGCTAAAGATTTCTGAAATTACAGGCATAAATTTATTAATAGCTACACACTCACCAGATATTATAAATGGAAGATGGGATTTGACTACTGGGTTAGGAGAGATATAAATGAGAAACTATATTGATGGAACGAGGTTAGTTACAAAAATAAAGATGTTGAGGATATTAAGGAAAGAAAAATGCTATTTTATTGTAGAGGGTGATACTGATGCAAGGTTGTATCGTAAATTTATAGACGAGGAGTCATGTGATATAGTAATAGCAGAAAGCAAGGAAAATGTTATTGAAGCGATAAGTATCTTAAATAACATGAATTTCAGCGGTGTATTAGGGATAGTTGATAATGATTTTTGGGTCTTAGATAATTATAAAAATAGTATAAATAATCTATTCGTAACCGATCATCATGACTTAGAAGTTATGATGATTAATTCAAATGCATTTGAACATGTGTTTGCCGAGTATGCTGACCAAATCAAATATCATGAATTTATTGATGGTAATATTAAAGATATTCGTACGCGTTTGGTAGATAATAGTTCAATTATCGGATATCTGCGATGGTATTCTCAACGAAATAATAAAAACCTAGATTTTGGTAAGATTGATTTCTATAAATTTGTTGACTTAAAAAGTCTAGAAATTAATATCGATAAGTTAATTAATACCGTGATAGATAGCTCTAAGTTGGCAAGTAATCTTGAAAGTGATATTGTTAAAAAAGAAATTAAGAAACTACAAGATAAAAAATGTGACTTATTACATGTTTGCTGTGGACACGATTTAACCGAACTACTTTCAATTGGATTCAGAGAAATATTTGGAGCTTTTAACGCTAAGAATCTATTTTCTGGTGGGGTGGCTGGAAGTCTAAGACTTGCATATGTATTATCGTATTTTGAAAGCACAACCCTATATAAACAATTATTTGAATGGCAGAGTAAAAATGTTGTTTATAGAATTTTTCCTATTATAGAGTATGAAGAGGCGATATAATGATTAAGTGTCAGTTATCAACTATATTTAAATTCAATACCTATCACTTATTAATATTAATAACCGCATGTGTTCAGCAAACTCAAAGTGCACAGTTAAGCTGCTTAGTTTTATAGCGTCATATTTTACTTGACATTGAGCCTCTGGGAGCACGAGTTCTTGCCAAGGAGCCAGCCTGTATGAAGGCTTGGCATGTCATAAAAACTTTACCACTACTTATGGTACGGTTCCCCCTTAATAATCCTAAACCCCCTATACACCTGCTCCAGCAGTATTACCCTCATTAGCTGGTGTGGAAAGGTCATAGCAGAAAAGGACAGATGGTAATCTGCCCTTTTTAATACTTCTTCACTTAAACCTATGGAGCCACCTATGACAAAGGCTATGTTGCTTTTGCCCCTCAGTCCTAGGTCATGGATCATGTCCGCGAACTTCTCGGAGGAAAGCTGCTTGCCTTGTATCGCTAGAGCTATGACATATGTGTCATCCCTTAACTGCTTTAGTATTGCCTGACCTTCCTTATACCTTACTGCCGCTTCCATAGCTGCACTCATATCCTCCGGTGCCTTCTCGTCAGATACCTCAACTATGTCCATCTTGCAGTACTTTGTAAGTCTGATGGCATACTCCTGTATTGCTTCCTTTAGATACTTTTCCTTCAGCTTGCCTACCGAAACCACGGTTATGTTCATGTTATTCCTCCGGTTTTGCCATTAATGTAATCTCTGTCTCATAGGTCTTGTTATCTCTTAAATATCTTGCTTTTATAACGTCTCCAGGCTTGTAATTGTATAACACTGTCTTGAACTTTATCATTGTATTTACTTCTATATCATTTATATGAGTTATTAAATCCTCTGCCTTAAGCCCAGCTTTTTCAGCAGGAAGCCCTTGTAAAACAGAAGTTATATAAATACCCTTCTCAATCTCTATATCTGTATCTAAATATCCTGCTATTTCTCTGTCTAGCAAGCCTATTCCTATATATGTCGCATTAAAGTCGCCATCTTCTATAAGCCCTTTTATTATTGGCTTTGCTATATTAATAGGTATAGCGAAGCCTAAGCCCTCTGCTGATGCCTTTGCTGTATTGATGCCTATTATCTGACCCTGACTGTTGATTAATGGACCACCGCTGTTGCCAGGGTTTATAGCTGCATCTGTCTGTATAAGATCTTCCATTATATCTGATTGACTTATTCTTATGCTTCTATTTAAACCTGATATTATACCTTGTGTTACAGTTCTTTCATACCTTAGTCCCAAAGGATTGCCTATAGCAATGGCAGTCTCTCCTACTTCTATAGTATCAGAATCACCTAGCTCTACATACGGAAGATTTGTAGCATCTACCTTTATTACCGCCATGTCAAGAGTTGTATCTTTCCAAAGCACTTCTCCAGGCATTTCT
>JBAVGO010000162.1:0-20712 GCA_049684915.1 Lutisporaceae bacterium
GTAGTAAATGCATTTAATTCAGTAGGAATATACTAATATAATAAAGACAGATTCTTCAAAAACATATAAATAACAATAATGAGGCATTCGGTATACCGAATGCCTCATTAATTTTTGATGCATAGGAAAGTCAAAATACGTCTTAAACAGACATAATTAGACATATTTCGCTGAACGTTTATAAAAATGTAAATGTATGAAATGTAGGTATTTATTTTCAAATGAACAGAAATTACAATATGGATGAGTATGGAATTTTTAGGATTATATAGGATTTCTGTGATATTTGAATATAACATAAAAATATGCTACGCAAATCAAATATTTATACTTTGTAGTTTATAAATATAAGAAGTATTATATTATTGTAACAATCTATTACCAAATATATCTTCGGATCGAAGCACAATCCTCAATAATAAGTTTACATATAAAAAGAGTAAGTATTGATATGAATTATTGCTCGTTTTAAGATAGGCTTGTAAAAAAATGGGATTTGCAGCGATTGACGAAGAAAAAAAGGGGGATAAAAAATGAAAAAGTTATTGTTACTATTACTAGTTGTCAGCATGGTAAGTGCATTAATTCTAGCTCCAGTGGTAAGTGCAGAGCCCAATAAGGATATTGACAATGCAAACAAATTCCTAAAGGCAAAATTTAACCTAGAGAGCGCAGAACAGAACTTTAAGACAATGAAAGTAAAGACAGACGAATTAGGCTTCACACATGTGAAGATGCAACAAATTGTTGATGGTATGCCAGTATTCGGAAATGAGTACATAGTTCACTTCGACAATAATAAAAATGTATACACTACAAGCGGAAATTTTGACAAAAATGCAATGAACTATAAAAAAGGTGATTTTATAAAAGCTAATGAAGCTATTGAAATCGCAAAGAACGATGTAGGATATACAGAAGGCACAAATGTGAATCAAGAAGATACATTCACAACTAAGTTGAACTTATACAAAGTAGCAGAAGAATTCATACCTGTTTATGTTGTAGAAGTTAATTGGTTGCATGAAGATTCCTTTGGTGGCTGGAGCGTAATTGTTGATGCAGTTAATGGAAATGTAGTAAACAAATATGATGAAATAAGAGTAGCAAAACCTGCACCTGCTCTTCCAGTTGGAACAAATGTAACAGGCACAGGTACAGGCGTTTTAGGCGATACAAAGACTATCAATATTCTTCTATCAAATGGAGTATATTATTTGCTAGATAAGACAAGAGCTGCAGGTGGCGTAATAACATATGATGCGGCATATTCAACAAGATTGCCGGGAACACTTATGTCAGATACTGACTCAATCTGGAACAATTCATATCAATATGCAGGAGTAGATGCTCATTACTATGTTGCAAGAACTTACGACTATTATATGAACATGTTTAATAGAAACAGTATAGATAATAACGGTATGGCATTAAAGTCAACAGTACATTATAAAAATGAGTATGTAAATGCATTCTGGAATGGAACACAAATGGTATTTGGTGATGGCGATGGCGTAATGTCACTAGCTCTTTCAGGTGGTTTTGATATAGTTGCACATGAATTGACTCATGGTGTTGATTCCTATGAAGCAGATTTAGTATATCAAGATGAACCTGGTGCATTATGTGAATCCTTCTCAGATGTATTAGCTACATCAGCAGAATACTATGTACAACCAACTATGTTTGACTGGCAAGTAGGTGAAGATGTTTGGACTCCAGCTGTAGCTGGTGATGCTTTAAGAAGCTTGGAAGACCCAACAATATATGGTGACCCTGCTCATATGGACGATTATGTATACACATCTCAAGATTACGGCGGAGTTCACACAAACTGTGGTATACCAAACAAAGCAGCTTATCTTATAGGATCAAATATCGGTGTAGAAAAGATGGGTGCAATATACTATAGAGCATTGTCAGTATACTTAACATCATCTTCTAATTTCACACAATGCAGAACAGCATGTATGCAATGTGCAGTAGATTTATACGGTGCAGGCAGCACAGAATACAATGCAGTAGTAAGTGCATTTAACGCAGTAGGTATATACTAATATAATAAAAACTGATTCTTCAAAAACATATTAAATAACAATAATGCGGCATTCGGTATACCGAATGCCGCAAAAATTTATAAATGAGGGGGAGGAATAAAAAGTATTTGCTTTTTATTTTATAATATTATTATATCCTCAATAGTGGATTAAATATATATGACCTAATAAGTTGTTACAAAACTTTTACATCATAGCAATTTTGTACTCTCGGTTACAGTGATTTCAAACACTTTGAATATTTATCTCCAAGTTCTCCTAAAAGACTAAATCATCTAAAACATTCCCGCCTATTCTATCCTCATGTGATGATTTCATAGCATTTCCTATAATCTTATAATTTATCATTAACATATTCCTAGAAGTTATTTTCATAAATAATAATATTTAGTATAATTATACATAATACTCCTTATACAATACATATAAATCATAATAATTTTGAATATTTATTCCTCTAATACACTAAGTGTGCTTAAAGGGATTTAACAAGATTTGGCGAAGCTAATACGAATATACATGTATGAAAGTAATATTTTTAGCTTGATTGTAGAAAATATAAAAGTATGAATATATAAAGCCAGATTAATTAAGGTGTTTAATTTATTAATTAATAAAATGCAGTATGTAGCGAATACAATTTAATAAATAGTGTATTTCATTATAAAAATTGATTGGAGGTAAATATATGCAGGAATACATACAGGTTACCTTTACTGATGGAACTGAGAGAGAGTATCCAAAGGGTATTAAGCTTATAAATATTGCTCGAGAGTATCAGCAGCATCATAAGTTTGAGATAGTAGGTGCAATAGTAAATAATGAACTAAAAGAACTGTGGAAGGAATTACCAGATGATAGTGAGATTGAATTTATAGATCGGGCTACATCCTATGGGTATAGATTTTATTCAAGAAGCCTGGTATTTTTGTTTATAATAGCAGCAAAGGAAGTATTTAAGGGGTGCAAAGTAACTGTTGAACATTCTTTAAGCAAGGGCTTCTATTGTGAAGTGCATAAAAATTTTGATAATAGCATCCAATTGACTGAAGAGGATGTAAATAATATTGAGCAGAAAATGCATGAACTGGTGCGCATGGATTTACCCTTTGAAAAAACCAGAATGAATAATGAGAAAGCAGCAGAGCTATTTAAGAAAAATGGTCAATATGACAAAATAGAACTTATAAAATATAGAGAAAAGAAGTACATGAATATATATAGCTGTTATGGATATTATGACTACTTCTATGGGTATATGGTTCCTTCTACAGGCTATTTGAAGTTATTTGAGCTAAGGTACTATTCTCCTGGAGCAATTTTAAGGTTCCCAGAAAAAAGTAATCCAGATATTATCCCTCAGTTTGTTGAACAGAAAAAACTTTTTAGTATATTCAGAGAGTTTGAAAAATGGGGTAAGATTTTAGAGATAGAAAATGTAAGTCATTTAAATGATGCTATCAAAGAAGGACACTTTCAGGAGCTTTTAAATGTAGCAGAAGCTTTGCATGAGAAGAAAATTGCTCAAATAGCGGATATGATAACAAATTCTCTTGATAAGAAAAAGTTAATATTGATTGCAGGTCCTTCTTCCTCAGGCAAAACAACTTTTGCACAGAGACTTTCAGTACAGCTTAGGGTAAACGGAATAAGACCAGTTGCGATTTCTATGGATGACTATTTTAAAAATCGTGATGACACTCCTATTGATGAAAATGGAGAATATGATTTTGAAACAGTAGATGCCATTGATATTAATACCTTCAATGATGTAATGACTCGAATGATTAAGGGGGAGCTAGTGGAGGTACCAACTTATAATTTTCATAAAGGTATGAGAGAATGGACGGGTAAAAAGCTAAAAATTGATGATGATCAAGTAATAATTGTTGAAGGGATACATGGTCTAAATGAGACACTAACCCAAGATATTCCGCGAGAGAAGAAATTTAAGATATATATAAGTGCTTTAACACATCTAGGTATAGACAATCACAATAGAATACCTACATCAGATTTAAGACTAATCAGAAGAATTGTGCGAGATTTTCAATTCAGATCTGTAGATGCACTTTCTACAATAAAAAGATGGGATTCTGTACGAAGAGGAGAGGATAAGTATATATATCCATTTCAGGAGGAAGCAGATATAATGTTTAATTCTTCTCTGGTATATGAGCTTTGTGTACTTAAAAAGGTAGCATTTTCTCAACTTTCAAAAATCAAAAACGATGTACCTGAATATATTGAGGCAAAGCGTTTAGTTAAATTTTTGAATTATTTCCTTCCTATGGATACAGATGGAATACCAAATAATTCAATTCTACGGGAATTTATTGGCAAAAGCTGCTTTTTTTAAGCAGTAAAATCTAACATATATAACATAAGAAAATTTGAAATGTATTAAGAAGACAGTGTTGATTCATAGGATGCTATGAATTAATACTGTTTTTTTACATGATACAATAGGCATAATTACATAAAATTAGTTTCATATTAGTATTGAACTTCACAAAAAATAATAATACAAATGCTAAGTTTAAGTATTTGTAAATATTATTTTTATGGAGGAACTGCTGATGACAAAAAAAATTATATTAATATTTTTATCATTTGTCCTCGTTACAGCTTTGATGTTTACAGGTTGCACACCGGCAAGAAGACCAAATGATAATCTGAATCAAAACAATGGGTTAGGTAACACTGTGGGCTATCAAGATACCGGAAGAAATTTAGGTACAAATAACAACATTACAAATAATAACATGGGCAACTATAGGAATACAAATAATAATACACTTAGTGCAGATAAGGTAGCTACAGCAGTTGAGCAGATTCAAGGAGTTAGGAATGCAACTGTAGTAGTAACAGGAAATACAGCATATGTAGGAGTAGACTTAGATAATAATGCTACCACAGGCACCACAGGCACCATAGGCAATCAAAGAGATATAAAGAGAGAAATAGCACAGAAGGTTAGATCAACTGTTACTGGAATCAATACTGTATATGTAAGCACAGAGGTTGGATTTATGGATAGACTACGAACTGTAGGCGAAGGTATTAAAAATGGAAGACCTGTAAATGCTTTTACAACTGAATTAAATGATATGGTAAATAGAATAACACCTACAAGCTGGTAAAACAAATGCCCCGTAAATCGGGGCATTTGTTTATAACTCATAGAACAGTATGAATACTGTTTATTCAGTATATGATTCGTAGTAATTCTTTTTTATTTATTGTATAATTATGTATACATAAATTAATCGTAATATTTATATAGCAATAGGAGGACTAGAGTGGGAAATGAAATAAAAGGAGCTATTTTAGTTCTAACAGCCGCTTTTTTCTGGGGATTTGCAGCTACTGCTGCTAAGTTTATTTTTAATAATAATATTGATCCCTTTAGATTAGTAAACATGAGGTTAAATTTGGCTTTTATCTTATTGTTTATTTACTATGTAATTTTTGACAGACAAAAGCTAAAAATTACAAAGTATGATATAAAAAACTTGGCAGTTCTTGGGATAGTAGGTATTGCGGGTGTACAGACAACCTACTATTATACAATGGCTACCTTAAACGTGGCTATGGCGATATTTTTGCAGTATTTAGCACCGGCTATAATAGTTTTATATAGTATAATTTTTCAAAAGGAAAAATTGTCTAGAGCAATAGGACTCTCGTTATTAATATCTTTGCTTGGCAGCTCTTTTATAATATTTGGAAGAGAAGTCTCAGGTACAGCTCCTATTAATGGTATAGGAATGATTACAGGTATAATATCTGCTTTTTTCTTAAGCTTTTATACATTATTCAGCAAGAAATGTACTACAAGATTAAATCCATGGACTGTTCTGCTTTATGCCTTGGGCTTTGGTGCTCTGGTGTATTGGTTTGTGTCTCCGCCTTGGATATTATGGAGCGGAGTAACACCTAAGGAACTAGCTTTTGCTGCTTACATAGCGGTATTTGCAACTATAATACCCTTTGGACTGTATCTTAGTGGATTACATTTTCTAACACCATCCACAGGAAGTATTCTATCTATGCTAGAGCCTGTGATTGCAACAGCTTCTGCATATTTATTGTTAAATGAAAAAATGACAGTTGTACAGATGCTTGGGGGAATAATGATTATAGTTGCAGTCATATTGATAAATAGATATTATATGAAGAAGGAAAGTATTTAACAAATCAATGTTTACATAGTAATGTGAAACCAAAAGGGATATCATATAGTCATAAGGTTACACGAAACCACTTGAAACTTAATGGCACAGGTGTTTTAAAAATTTATTGATATTGATATTATATATGTTATAATATAGTGGATTAAAATGTTTGTAAAATTGGTAATAATGTTATGTGTAATGATAATAAATTTATAGTATTATAGATTATATTTCGTTCATATTCTAACCAATTTTTCATTTTTATTTAGGCAATATGCGAAAGATAGTTAGGAGGATACCAATGAGTTCAAAATTGGAAAAAATGGAAAATAACAAGGTGGTACTGGAGATTACAGTTTCTGCTGAAATGCTTGAGGAAGGCATGGAAAAATCATATCATAAAAATATAAAGAAGTTTAACATTGCAGGGTTCAGAAAGGGTAAGGCACCAAGAAAGATAATAGAAAAATTCTATGGTGAGGGTGTATTATTCGAAGATGCAATTAATGAAATTTGTCCTATAGCATATGATAATGCAGTTGAGGAGCATAATCTTGAGCCGGTTGACAAACCGGATATTGATATAGTGGAAATTGAAAGTGGTAAAGGTTTGGTGTTTAAAGCTGAATTTACTGTTAAACCTGAAGTAACTCTTGGTGATTACAAGGGAATAGAAGTATCAAAAAAAGAGCACAATGTAACTGACCAAGATATAGACAATGAAATAAATGCCTTAAGAGAAAAAAATGCAAGAATAGTAGAAGTTAGCGACAGAGCTGTTAAGAACGGTGATATTACAATAATTGACTTCAAAGGTTTTGTTGGGGATGTACAGTTTGAAGGTGGAACAGCAGAAAATTATAAGCTGGAAATTGGTTCTGGTCAATTCATACCTGGCTTTGAAGATCAGCTTATTGGTGCGGAAATTAGCAAAGAGACTGATATAAACGTAAGCTTTCCAGAAGAATATAAAAGTGAAGAGTTAGCAGGTAAACCTGTTTTATTTAAGGTTACAGTTAAAGAGATAAAAGAAAAGCAGTTAGCAGAGATAGATGATGAATTTGCTAAGGATGTAAGTGAGTATAATACCTTAGAAGAGCTTAAAACAGACTTTAGGAGTAAAAGAGAGCAAGAAGGTCAAAAGATGGCGAAGCAACAGTATGAAGACGAACTGTTGAATAAGGTAGCAGAAAATGCGACTATTGATATACCTGAAGTTATGGTAGAAACTCAAATCAACATGATGATTAGAGACTTTGATTACCAGTTAAAATATCAGGGATTAGACTTAGCATCATACATGAAGTATATGAATCTAGATGTGGAAAAGCTTAAGGAATCATACAAAACTTCGGCTTACAATAGAGTAAAAACACAGCTTGTGCTTGAAAAGATAGCAAAGGTTGAAAATATTACAATTACAGAAGAAGAACTTAACACAGAAATTGAAAAAACAGCAAAGCTATATAATCAAGATATAGAAAGCTTTAAGAAAGCTCTAAAAACTGAAGATATTGGCTATATCAAAGATGGTGTTGAAGTTCAAAAAACTATAGATTTTCTTGTATCTAGCAGCATTGAGAAATAATCTATAAAAGACTTAAGTTTGTACTTTGTGAGGACTTAAGTAATAAGGAGGATATTTATGAGTTTAGTGCCAATGGTAGTAGAACAAACCAATAGAGGAGAGCGTTCTTATGACATCTTTTCTAGATTGTTAAAGGAAAGAATAATATTTCTAGCAGATGAAGTAAATGATGTAACATCAAGTTTGGTAGTAGCACAGATGTTATTCTTAGAAGCTGATGATCCTGACAAAGATATAAGTTTGTACATTAATAGTCCTGGTGGTTCAATAACTGCAGGCATGGCTATTTATGATACAATGCAATTTATAAAGCCTGATGTATCAACAATTTGCATAGGTATGGCAGCTAGTATGGGAGCCTTCCTACTCGCATCTGGTGCAAAGGGAAAAAGATTTGCACTTCCAAACAGTGAGATAATGATACACCAACCTCTCGGAGGAGCTAGTGGTCAAGCTACAGATGTAATAATACACGCAGAAAGATTGATTAAGACTAAGAAGCATTTAAACAATATTCTAAGTGAAAGAACCGGTCAACCAATAGAGAAAATAGAGAAGGATGTAGAAAGAGACTATTTTATGGGAGCAGAGGATGCTAAGGCTTACGGTCTAATTGATGATGTTATGACCAAGAGAGGATAGTGAGGTGAAACAATGGCAAAGTTTGAAGACAAGAAGCAGCTTAAGTGTTCTTTTTGCGGGAAAAATCAGGAACAGGTTAGAAGATTAATTGCAGGTCCTGGAGTTTATATTTGTGATGAATGCATCGAATTATGTCAAGAAATCATCGACGAAGAATTTGATGAAGAAGTTGATGTAGAGTTGGAGGATATTCCAAGACCAGCTCAAATAAAGGAATTCTTAGATCAATACGTTATAGGTCAAGAACCGGCCAAAAAATCAATGGCAGTAGCTGTATACAATCACTATAAAAGAATAAACTCAGATTATAAAGTAGATGATGTAGAGCTGCAAAAGAGTAATATAGTGCTTTTAGGTCCAACGGGATCAGGAAAGACGCTGCTTGCTCAGACCTTAGCCAGGACACTAAATGTACCATTTGCTATTGCAGATGCTACATCTCTTACAGAAGCTGGTTACGTAGGTGAAGACGTTGAAAATATCCTATTGAAGCTCATCCAAAATGCAGATTATGATATTGAGAGAGCACAGAGAGGAATTGTCTATATAGACGAGATAGATAAAATCGCCAGAAAATCAGAAAATCCATCAATAACAAGAGATGTATCTGGTGAAGGAGTTCAGCAAGCATTGCTAAAGATTCTTGAAGGCACTATAGCAAGTGTACCTCCTCAAGGAGGAAGAAAACATCCTCATCAAGAATTTATACAGATTGATACAACTAATATTCTCTTCATATGCGGAGGCGCCTTTGACGGAATTGACAAAATCATAATGAGTAGAACAGGTAAGAAGTCTTTAGGCTTTATGGCAGATATTCAATCAAAGGAACAGCAAAACATAGGAGATATCTTGAAGAAGATAATGCCTGAGGATTTACTTAAGTTTGGATTGATACCTGAATTTGTTGGAAGACTTCCTATTGTAGTAACTCTAAGTGCACTTGATAAGGAAGCCCTGATGCAGATACTAACAGAACCAAAGAATGCTTTGGTGAAACAGTATCAGAAGCTGTTTGAAATGGATAATGTGGATCTCATATTTGAAAACCAAGCAGTAGAAGAAATAGCACAAAAGGCTTTGGATAGAAAAACTGGTGCAAGAGGCTTGAGAGCTATATTTGAAGAACTAATGCTAAATGTGATGTATGACATACCTTCAAGAGAAGATGTAGATAAATGCATAATTAAGAAGGCAACTGTTGCTAATAAAGAAGAGCCTGAGCTTGTTCTTTTGGAACCAGGCACAAAAAAAGCAGTTAAGAAGCCAACACGTAAAGGTGCAAAATCTAAGAGAGGCACTGCCTCATAATAAAATACATCAAAAAGGGCTATCGCAGAATGACTTTATAGGTCATATAAGAGATAGCCCTTTTGATTATTCAAAGTTAATATTATTTTTAGCTTTGTACGGAAGATCATTTGCCTTATCTAAATAAGAGTAAGCATCTTCCCATTGCCCATTGTGCTTATATATTTTGCTTAAGCCCGTATAGGTATAAGCAATAAATTCAGAACGTATAGGATTCTTTTCTAAGTCTTCTGCATCACTAAACATTTTTAAAGCTTCTTCAATGTTGTTATTCTCTAGTAGACATACTCCCTTTATAGAAAGTAAATCAGGTTTGTTTGAATTGGCGTCATTTATATCGCTTAGGAGCTCATTAAGAAGTCTTGTGAAGTTTTCATCCCTTTTATTTGACAAGAATTGAGTCTTTACAAGTTCTGACTTAGCATTTAGTGATTTTGTAAATTTCTCTGTATATTCAAAGTACTTCTTTGCCATTTCAAGATACTTTGCTGAGCTTTCATAGTCACCAGCTAGTCTATAGAATATCCCTAAATTTATATAGCAGCTATACTTACTATTTTCATCATCACTGAACTGGAAGAATTCAATAGCTTTTTGAGTATTAAGTATAGCCTTATTATAATTATAAGTACATCTATATGCCATGGATATAAGCATTTTGAATATTCCAAAGTTGTGGAATATCTTATATTTATTAGAGTACTTAAGATTATCGTCTACAAATTTAATAAGCTCTGAATATCTTTCCTGTTTCATATAAAGATAAGCAATATTATAAGTAATATTTAGCTTGTGCATTATATTATCCAGGTTTACGTTGGTAATTAGATTATTTGCCTTTGAGAAATAGTAATCTGCTTGCTCCAAATCATTTTCATCATCATATATTATGCCCAAGTAGTTGCAAGTTTTACTTAAATACCAAACCTTATCTGTCGACTCCAGATATTTTATGGCTTCCAGAAGAACTTTTTTAGACTTGGATTTATCAACAACAAAATAAGCATTTCCTAATAAAGCATAAATACTACCTAGCAAGTCACTCATGGTATTATCATTCTGACTATTAATATTGTTGAGAAATTCTTCGATTTCAGAAATAACCTGTGCGTGTTCTCCTGCTTCTAAGAGGGCTTCTGCCTTAGTTACGAGCTTCTGACATTTATGCATTGAGAAGTCATCATTCGATAAGAAATATGCCATAGGCACGTTAAGTCTGCTTGCAAGAAACTCCAGTGTAGATATTGATGGGTTGTTGATACCGTTCTCAATAAGACTTAATTGGTTCCTAGTGATTCTATCAACAACTAATTCAGCCTGTGTAAGACCTTGTTCTTTTCTAATTGATTTAATTTTTTGTCCTAAAGTTAGCATATTATTTCACCCCTGTATCATTGTAAACTATTTATTATTATAACATAAAAATGAATATGAATGTATATATAATTATGTAAACTATATAAAAGGTTTACTGCAAAAAAATGCATTTCCTAGTTGCATGAAATATTTTGACAAGTAAGAGATTTTTAATTAATATTATACATAGAATATATTAGATATGTTACCTTATAATGGAGAGGGAGGAAGGTTATATGAAAAAACTTATGCTCGGATTACTAATAGGTTTGCTATGCATATCGGCAGTAGCAGGTTCAACTGGAATCTTAGCTTATATGGAGGATCCAGATAGACCACTTGGAATCATTTTTGATTCTGGAAAGATGGCTTATATGGAGGATCCAGACAGACCACTTGGTATTATTTTTGATTCTAAAAAGATGGCTTATATGGAGGATCCAGACAGACCACTCGGTATTATTTTTGATTCTGGAAAGATGGCTTATATGGAGGATCCAGACAGACCACTTGGTATTATTATTGATTCTAAAAAAATGGCTTATATGGAGGATCCAGACAGACCACTTGGAATCATTTTTGATTCTAAAAAGATGGCTTATATGGAGGACCCAGACAGACCACTTGGTATCATTTTTGATTCTAAAAAGAAGGCTTAAACTGTATTATACATAAAATCATAAAATAAAATAATATAATATAATTGTATGAATAGTTAAGGAGTATTATCCTCGGTATAATACTCCTTCTTTTTTAGGGATGGCACATAGGTCATCTCCTACTTTGTTTTGGAATATAATCAAAAATGTAAACATTTTATAAGTATTGAAAAGCTAATAATGAATTAAAATTATTTTTATAGATATGATATAATAGATTTATGGAGGTGGAATATATTGGTACAATACAGTAGAAAATCTACACTGCTTAGGTTAATAATTATGGTGTTGCTTATAGTCATAGCTACGGCTGCTGTTATTGCTGGAATTTTGATTTATAAAGGTACATTCAATGAAATGAACTATTCAAATTGGTTATTTTTCGCGTCCATGGGATATATTGCTATAGGTGGATTTTCAGCATATGGTGCTTTTATGGGCAATAACAGTTACTCTCATAAATATCTTAGCTCAGTGATGTCTGCAGATTATGATAGCAGAAAGAGAATTGATGATATGCTTCTGAACTCAAGTTTTAGCTTCATGATGAAAATGATAGTAATAGGTATACTAGTTTTATTAGAATCAGTAGCTGCAAATTTGTTTCTATAATATCAAATTGGGAGATGTAAGGCTATGAATTATATTAGTAGAAATACTCTTTTTAAGCTGATAGCTATAGTATTTTTGAATATTATCGTTACTGCGGCAGCAATAGCAGGCTATTTGCTATATAAGGATACCTTTAATAGCATAGAGTATTCAAATTGGCTGTTTTATGCCGCTATCGCGTATATTGCGTTGGCTATTATCCCATTATTTGATGTGTTGACATCCTCAAATGATGTCTCATTTAAATTTGGAGAATTTGCTGTAAAGGGAAAAATAGATAATCAAAGCAGACTGGATGACATATTATCAAAAAAAAGCTATAAATTCACTATTTTAATGATTATTGTAAGCATTTTTCTTTTCATAATCTCAGCAATTACAGATAGATTTTTCTAAGAAATTTTTCTGAATGTTTTAAATAACTTGAAATTATGAAATTGCTACTTCGGAGGTTATATGATGAAGATAATAAGTAAGAAAATAAATATAATAATAATTGCTACTGTGTCATTATCAATTATTATTATATTTACAATTCTTATTTTCCAAAATAGTAAGATATTGCAGAATCAAGATAAGGGTGTTATGGGAAAAACAACGATATTTGTTAAGGACATACAAAGCCCACAAGGGCTAACTTTAGGAAGAGATGAGAAACTTTTTACTCAATGCTCCTATGATGGCAAAATTTCTATTATAGATAAAGATGGTAAAGCTTTTGATTATATATACTTGAATAACTGTTTTGGTTATGGAATAGATATTGATGAACATGATAATATATTGATAGCTGCAATCGATGAGGTTATTAAGATTGATAGTTCTGGAAATATATTGCAGAGCTATAAAGGCTTTAAAAATGCTTACGATATAGAGCTTGCACCTGATAGTACAATATTCATATCTGATAGTAAAGAAAATATCATATATAAGGTTTCACCTCAAGGTGAAATTACTGAGTTTGCTGTTCTTGGCAATCGGAAATCAACTAATGTAGCAAATGTGACAGGTATATGTTTTGATAAGGAATTCAAAAATCTTTACGCAGTGAATATGTTTACAGGAAGCTTGTATAAGATTAGTCTCACTAAAGATTATGAAGCTAAGGAGCTTGAGATTATTGCTTCAAACCTAAAGAGCCCTAATTTTATAGATATTGATGGAGCGGGGAATATGTATATAACCTGTTTAGGTGACGATACTGTAGTTAGAGTAGATCAAAATAGTATAGTAGAGGTTATAGAAAACCAAGGTAAGCTATCTGCTCCTAGTGGCATAGTAGTTATTGACAGTGATAATAGTGAAGGTATTCTTTGTATTGCGAGCAAAGACTCCAATAGCATATATAAAATCAATTTAGGCATAAAAAATAAGACTAAGAAATGAATTTATATATGATTAATACCACCGTACCAGTTATCAGACGATACCTCTAAAATACATACGTTAATATCTTTACTGTCAATTTGTAAGATTTTACTCACTTCTTCGACCAAACCCTGCATTAATGAGGTTTTCATTTCTGTTGTTCTTCCAGGATACATCAATACTTCTATAAAGACAAAGCTATTACTTCTATCGGTATGTATTGCTCTATGCTGAGGAAGAGCTTCATAAAGTAAAACCTGTCCTATTTTCTCATCAAGCTGTAAACGTTCTATCATAATTTCTCGTAGTCTTTTTGTCAATAATGGTTTGATTGCAGGCATTTCTGTTTGGCATATATGAACTTTTATTAATGGCATTTCGGTACCTCCAAAATTAAATATAAAAAAATCACAAAGCTTTCTTTCTAAATATGTTGCGAAAAAGATTTATTATACACAAAAGCAGTAGAAGCATCTGATTTTGTGTTATCGGTAATGTATTTTTCACAACATATGAATCAAGGAAAATGTTTTGCACAAAACATATATATACAGGATAAAAAAATACCCCGAGTAAATAATAGTATTGAGTTGACACTATTATTATAATTCAAAATCTATGTATTTAATAGCATTTACTAGCTGTATTTTACGTAATCATTATTTACGCTTTTAAATAATATGCAGCATGCAGAAGGAGGCAGTGATCATGTCACAAGTATTTTTCATTGTACAATTTTTCTTCGCGGTTATAATAGGTTTATATTTTTTAAACCTGCTAAAGAATCAAAATGGCAGTAAAGTAATAGTGGAGAAGGAATCAAGAAAAGAAATGGAAAAGCTTCAAAGGCTTAGAGATATAAAGCTTACAAAGCCTTTATCTGAGCTAACAAGACCTGAAAGCTTCGAGGAAATAATAGGTCAGCAAAATGGTATAAAAGCTTTGAAAGCGGCAATTTGCAGTCCTAACCCGCAACATATAATAATATATGGACCACCGGGAATAGGAAAAACAGCTGCTGCGAGACTTGTCTTAGGAGAAGCCAAGAAGCTCGATCGCTGTCCATTTAGAAATGATGCAAAATTTATTGAGATAGATGCTACCACTGTACGCTTTGACGAGAGAGGTATTGCAGACCCTCTCATAGGTTCTGTTCACGATCCTATATACCAAGGTGCAGGTGCTATGGGTGCTGCTGGGGTGCCCCAACCAAAAGCTGGAGCAGTAACTAAGGCTCATGGGGGAATATTATTTATTGATGAGATAGGAGAATTGCATCCAATTCAAATGAATAAAATGCTTAAGGTATTGGAAGACAGAAAGGTGTTTTTGGAGAGTGCATATTATAATTCTGAAGATACAAATATACCTTATCATATACATGATATTTTTCAAAATGGACTTCCAGCAGATTTTCGTTTAATCGGGGCTACCACAAGAGGACCTGAAAGTATTCCACCCGCTTTAAGGTCAAGATGTATGGAAATCTACTTCAGACCGCTTACTCATGATGAAATCAAGCTTGTGGCTGAGAATGCAGTGAAGAAGATTAACTTTGATATACAGGAAGGTGCTTCTGAGGTAATATCCAAGTATGCTACAAACGGAAGAGAAGCAGTTAATATGATTCAGACAGCAGTAGGTATTAATATATTAGAGCAAAGAGATAAAATATTAATAAATGATATAGAGTGGGTACTAAACAATGGTCAATACAGTCCAAGGCCAGATATAAAGATTAAGAATGAAGCTATGATAGGCTATGCAAACGGATTAGCAGTATACGGACCAAATATAGGTATGCTGCTAGAGATTGAAGCAACAGCCACAAAGGTAGGTATACGAAAAGGCAGAATCAATATTACAGGTGTGGTTGAAGAAGAAGAAATAGGTTCAAGAGAAGGTAGAACAATTAAGAGGAAGAGTATGGCAAAGGGCTCGGTGGAAAATGTGCTTACTGTGCTAAAAAAATATTTAGATACTGATCCGTCAAGCTATGACATACACTTGAACTTTCCGGGAGGTACACCAGTAGATGGGCCTTCTGCTGGAATAACAATTGCAGCTGCCATATATTCAGCAATACACAACATTCCCATAGATAACAAGGTAGCAATGACAGGAGAGATATCTATACATGGCATGGTAATGCCTGTTGGAGGTATTGTTGCAAAGGTCGAAGCTGCGATTCAGGCAGGAGCAGAACGAGTAATAATACCAAAGGACAATTGGCAGCATATTTTCAGCAATTTTGATATACAAGTAATACCTGTTGAGAATATAAATGAAGTCATGGATATTGTGTTAACTTCAAAGGTTCAACAATTGCATAGTCAGGCTCCTACATTGGATATAGGTGTACTCACAGCACAAGCTATATCCCCTGTCACTACTATTCAAGCTAAAGCAGAAAGGCATATTGAAATCAAAGGTTGATTAAATATAATTATAAAGTTATAATAAAAAAAGGCTTCAATAGAAAAAATATACATTAGTTTATATTTCTTTTAATGTGTAAAATCAATAAGCACAGCAATCTAAGTTTGTGTATATTATTGTCTTATGTCACATGTATGGTATGAGCAATAAACATAAACTAAACTTTCTTGTGTTAATAGGAGTGATAAGGATGAGCAAAAAAACAAATGATAAGAGAAGAAGGTTACCTCTATTGCCCCTAAGAGGCTTAAGCATATTTCCATATATGATATTGCACTTTGATGTTGGCAGAGAGAAGTCAGTAAGA
This sequence comes from Lutisporaceae bacterium, assembly GCA_049684915.1. GTDB lineage: Bacteria > Bacillota > Clostridia > Lutisporales > Lutisporaceae > GWB2-37-7. Next base: position 16,518 of record JBAVGO010000162.1, read on the forward strand.
GCGTTAGAAGAGGCAATGATAAATGATCAGCTAATACTTTTAGTGACTCAGAAAGAAGCACAAACAGATTTTCCTTCAAAAGATGATTTTTATGAAGTTGGTACTGTATCTAAAGTAAAGCAGCTGTTAAAGCTGCCAGGAGATACTATAAGAGTGCTTGTAGAGGGTGTATCTAGAGCAAGAATTGAAGAAATGATATCCGATGAACAGTTCTTTTTGGTAGATGTGACAGAGCTTGAGGAAACTGAGATAGAAATTGATACAGAAACAGAAGCTTTAAAAAGAAGTGTTCTTAATGTGTTTGATGGATATGTTAAGGCTAATAGTAAAATAGCTCCTGAAACCCTAGCGACCGTTTCTGAAATAGAGGATATCTCAAGATTTGCAGATGTGGTTGCATCCAATCTTACTATTAAGATTGAAGATAAACAGGAGATTTTAGCTAGCTTTGATGTCAAAGATAGAATGGAGTTAATATATGAGATAATTTCAAAAGAGCTTGAAATACTAGAAATTGAGAGAAAGATTAGTTCTAGGGTAAGAAAGCAAATTGACAAGTCTCAAAGAGAGTATTATCTTAGAGAGCAGGTTAGGGCGATACAGAAGGAACTAGGCGAAAAGGAAGGAAATGGAGAGGAAATAGATCAATACAGAGAAAAGCTTCAAAAGCTTGAATTGCCTGAAGAAGTTCATACGAAAATAGAGAAAGAGCTAGACAGACTTTCAAAGCTTACACATGGCTCCCCTGAAGTAGGTGTTAGTAAAACCTATTTGGACTGGATTTTTGATTTACCATGGAACGCAGAGACTAAGGATAATTTAGATATAAAACATGCCAGAGAAATCCTAGAAGAAGATCATTACGGTCTGAAGAAGGTAAAAGAAAGGGTGTTAGAATACTTGGCGATTAGACAATTGTCAAAGAGTATGAAAGGACCTATACTTTGTCTTGTTGGACCTCCTGGAGTAGGTAAGACTTCTGTAGCTAAGTCTATCGCGAGAGCTATGGATAGGAAGTTCGTTAGAATGTCTCTTGGCGGGGTAAGAGATGAAGCTGAGATACGTGGACACAGGAGAACATATATTGGTGCAATACCAGGTAGAATAATTTATTCCATAAAACAAGCAGGTACTAGAAATCCGCTGTTTTTACTAGATGAAATAGATAAGATGTCTAGTGACTTTAGAGGTGATCCTGCATCTGCAATGCTTGAGGTTTTGGACCCTGAGCAAAATAAAGATTTTAGAGATCACTATCTTGAATTGCCCTTTGATCTTTCAAAGGTGATGTTTTTAACTACAGCAAATTCTTTAGATAATATACCTAGGCCTTTGATAGACAGAATGGAAATAATAAATATTTCTGGATATACAGAGGAAGAAAAATTGCATATAGCTCTAAAATATCTAATACCAAAACAAATTAAAGAACATTCATTGGATGAAAAAAATATCCAGATGTCCGAAGCAACCGTAAAAACCATTATAACTGGATATACAAAGGAATCCGGTGTTAGAGGCTTAGAACGTCAAATAGCTAGTGTAATAAGAAAAGCAGCAGCAAATATTGTTGAGCATAAAAAGGATGTAGTGAAAATAACACCGGCTAATCTAAATAAATATTTAGGTATCGAGCGATATAAGTATGATAAAATAGGTCAAAGGAATGAAATAGGTGTAGTAACAGGTCTAGCATGGACGCCAGTAGGTGGAGATACATTGTTTATCGAGGTTTCGGTCATGCCTGGAACAGGAAAACTCGAGCTTACAGGTCAGCTGGGAGATGTAATGAAAGAGTCAGCTAGAGCAGGCTTAAGTTATATTAGATCAAGGTGTGAAGAGTATAACATTGATAAGGATTTCACAAAAACCATGGATATCCATATACATGTACCGGAGGGAGCAACCCCAAAGGATGGTCCTTCAGCCGGAATTACTATGACGACAGCTATGATATCTGCTCTAACAAAAACACCAGTTTACAAGGATGTAGCAATGACTGGTGAAGTAACTTTAAGAGGAAGGGTACTACCTATAGGCGGCTTAAAGGAAAAGGTATTGGCTGCGAATAGGGCAGGTATTAAGAAGTTGATAATACCAATAGAAAATGAAAAGGATATTGAAGAAATACCTCAAAACGTGAGAAGAAAAATTGAATTTGTACTTGCCAGCAATATGGAAGAGGTTTTAGAACATGCGTTGGCAATAGGTGAAGATTATGATTATAAAAAGGTGTGATTTTGTCACTAGTGCTGCACGAAATGATCAGTATCCTATATCAGATTTACCGGAGGTTGCTTTTGCAGGCAGGTCTAATGTGGGCAAATCCTCCCTTATAAATTCTATGTTGAATAGAAAAAGCCTCGTTAAGGTAAGTTCAAAGCCTGGGAAGACAAGACTTATAAATTTCTTTGTAGTAGATGAAGAGCTTATGCTTGTAGACCTTCCTGGTTACGGTTATGCAGCGGTATCTCAAGCAGAAAAGCAAAAGTGGGGAATGATGATAGAGGATTATCTCACTATTCGGGAGAACCTGAAATGTGTAGTTCTCTTAGTGGATATAAGACATAAACCAACTGGTGATGATAGGCTTATGTATGACTTTATTAAATATTATAGAGGTAAGGCAATAGTAGTAGCAACTAAGCTTGATAAAATTAAAAAAAGTGAGCTTAAGAAGAATCTTGATTTAATAAGAAATACCTTAGAGTTAGAGACCACTGATATTCTTATTCCCTATTCATCTGCAACTCATCAGAATAGAGAAGAACTGTGGGATTTGATTGTTCAAGCCTTCTAAATTATGTGGGGGTAACAATGATAAAGTTTCTTATAACTTTCTTACTTATTATGGGTCTTAATATACCTGTATATCTAGAGGTGTACAAGCATATTCTTAGGCATAAAAGCATATTATTTCAGATAATAATAACTATGGTCTATTGGGCGGTTGCATTTATGACTCAGACCTTAGGGGCTTTGATAGCTATAATATATTTGTATGTTGTTTTTTACAGAAAGACAAAACAGGAAGAAACCCTAAGAGAAATAAATATTTGGCACATAGATGTTAGTGATGCTATTCTAATAAGTGTTATTAGTATATTTGCCAGAATACTTATACTTGCTGTAAATCTTGCATATGTTATAGTATTGGACAAATTATTTAATTATGACATACAGCCTCAGGATGTGGTTCTGTATTACACTGGAGCTGAGCTGTGGTTGAAGGGTATTTTGGCAGTTGAAATAGTATTAATTGCACCTATGGTTGAGGAGTTTGTATTTAGATTTTTCTTATATGACAAGCTGCTTGTAAACAAAATGCCAAGGTATATGGCAGCAATAATCTCAGCAGCTCTTTTCGCACTTGTTCATTTTAATGTAGCAGGTATACCTACCTTTTTTGGATTAGGATTATTCTGTGCTTATATGTATGAGAAAAAAGGATATTGGGGAGCTGTAATAGCTCATGGAGTATCTAACGCATTTACCTTATTATTTTTATAACGTATAGGATGTGAAGCTATATGGAATTGGAATTTCAGACTATTATGATAGATGCCTTGACAGAGGCCTTACAGCGTAAAGTACCTGTATCGATAAAAAATAATGCAAACAGAGGTATAATAGTAATTACAGCTACTGATAGCAAGATTATACTGTCTCTTAGTAAGATGCCAGGTATGCTACTGGATGATCTTGCACATATTTTATCGGATGCTCTGGGTATAGGACCTGATTTAATATATGATAGAGTGAGCATAATAAAGGAAGATTTTGTGATTTATTATGTGGTTTGGATAAGAGATAAGGAAGAAAGCAGAAATTTTGTTGAGCAAGAATTTAAAGGACCTCTAAATCATATAACTTTTATGAGCCCTAAGGTGATTTCAATAATAAAAGATGCAGATATGCAATCTTAACACTAAATTTAGCAATTTATTACGAGAAATCGAGTAATATGGATAAATAACAAGATAATTTACAATAATGAAAGCTATAGTAGCATAAAATAATAATATTAAGGTGAAAATTTGAATAATAGCTTTTTGAAGTGTTTATAACAATATTAACAAATGGTATTATATTATAGATGTGTTAAATCTGTATCAATTGAGTAATTTACATTAGGGGGATTTTGAGTTGTTAGAAGATATTTTTAATAGCATTTTGCTTATACTACAAGTAATAT
>JBAVGO010000163.1:0-53243 GCA_049684915.1 Lutisporaceae bacterium
GTCTGATATATCCTCTTCACCTATTACCTGAGCAAGTGCTCTAACCTCCTGCACATGTGTATATGCGGAAAAAACCTGATTTGCAACATCAGGGTGGTCTTCCCTGGTAAAGCCTTTACCAATACCATCCTTCATTAGTCTAGATAGTGAAGGGAGAATGTTTACAGGCGGATAAATATTCTTTTGAAAAAGCTCTCTAGACAGTATTATCTGTCCCTCTGTGATAAAGCCTGTTAGGTCAGGAACCGGATGAGCTATATCATCATTTGGCATAGTTAGTATAGGTATCTGCGTGATACTTCCCTTTGAGTTCTTTGTCATACCCGCTCTTTCATAAAGACTGGCAAGATCAGAGTAGAGATATCCAGGATAGCCTTTTCTTGAAGGCACCTCTTCCCTTGCTGCAGAAACTTCTCTAAGTGCTTCTGCATAGCTAGTCATATTCGTCATAATTACCAATATGTGCATATCATGCTCAAATGCTAAATACTCTGCTGCTGTAAGAGCACATCTTGGAGTAGTAATTCTCTCAACTATTGGGTCATCAGCCAGATTTATATACATTACAACTCTGTTTAGTACTCCGGCAAGCTCAAATTGTTTTCTGAAGTATTCTGCCTCATCATGCTTTATCCCCATTGCAGCAAAGACAATAGCAAAGCTTGTACCTTCACTTTCAGATATTTGTGCTTGTTTTACTATCTGAGCCGCAACCTCATTATGAGGAAGACCATCACCTGAGAATATAGGCAGCTTTTGCCCCCTTATCAAGGTAGCAAGTCCATCAATTGATGAAATACCAGTTTTTATATAATTTCTCGGATATCTTCGGGCTACAGGATTTATAGGTCGCCCTGTAATATCAAGCTTATTTTCTGCATAGAAGCCAGCACCATCTATGGGTTCTCCGATACCGTTAAAAACTCTTCCCAAGGCATCCTTAGACAAGGCTATTCTCATAGGAGTACCCGAGAAGGCTACACTTGAATTATTCAAGGATATTCCCGAGGTACCTTCGAATACTTGTATAACTACCATGTCACGATTTATCTGTACAACTTTGCCTTTTTTATGTTCTTTCCCAGCTACAACTATATCTACCACTTCATCATATAATGCGTCTTTTACTCCGCTTAGAACGATTAAGGGGCCATCTATTTTATCAATTTTTAAATATTTAAGCTTCATTATTTTCTCCTCCCTTATTATATTTGCTTTCAAGGGAGCAATAGTATTTATCTATTTCATCTATAATTTCGTCCAGTATCTCTAAGTTCTCTTCAGGCACCTTATATTTCATAGTTATTATGCTATAAAATAAATCTTCATCCTTAATCTTCGATATCGGAGCTCCTAGCTTAACACATTTATATGCTTCATCATAAAGGTGCTCTATTACTTTTAACATTTTATACTGCTTCATAAGGGTTACATTTGCATCATCCTTATGATATGCATTTTGCTGCAAATATCCCACCTTAATGACCTTGGCAATCTCAAGAATCAATCTTTGATCATCTGGTAAAATATCCTCGCCTACCAGCTTCACTATCTCTAATAGCTTCTTCTCCTCCTGCAACAGGCTTAACATTTTCCCTCTAAGCTCCATCATGTCCTCAGCTATATTTTGCTCATACCATTCTCTTAAATCACTTACATAGCCACTATATGAATTATGCCAGTTTATTGCAGGGAAATGTCTGGCATATGCCAAGGATTTATCTAAAGCCAAAAACGTGCTTGTTACACGTCTAGTGTTTTGTGTCACAGGTTCAGAGTAATCGCCTCCTGCCGGAGATACTGCTCCAATTATGGTTACAGAGCCTTCTTCTCCTGACAATGTATCAACATAACCAGCTCTCTCGTAGAACTGAGCTAGTCTTGATGGCAAGTATGCAGGATATCCTTCTTCTGCAGGCATCTCCTCCAATCTGGCAGATATTTCTCTTAAAGCCTCTGCCCATCTTGAGGTAGAATCAGCCATGATAGCTATATGATAACCCATGTCTCTATAATATTCCGCAATTGCTATGCCTGTATAGATTGAGGCTTCACGAGCTGCAACCGGCATATTGGAGGTGTTTGCTATAAGCACAGTTCTTTCCATAATAGACTTCCCATTCCTAGGGTCTATAATTCCTGGAAACTCCTCCAAAACCTCTGTCATCTCATTTCCTCTTTCACCGCAGCCAATATATACTATTATGTCAGCATCACTCCATTTGGCAAGCTGATGCTGAGTTATTGTCTTACCTGTTCCAAAACCTCCGGGTATTGCAGCTGTGCCTCCCTTAGCTATAGGAAAAAATGTATCAATTACTCTTTGACCTGTTATCAACGGCTTTTCTATACCCCTTTTTTTTCCAACAGGACGTGGAGTTCTTACAGGCCATTCTTGATATAGCTTAAGCTCTACGTGTTCACCGTCTTCCGTCTCAAGCCTTATTACAACTTGTTCGATATTATATTTTCCATCACTCTTCGCAAACACAACCTTGCCTCTCACATTAGGAGGCACCATAAGCTTGTGGAGTACCACGGAGGTCTCTTGTACTGTTGCATAAACAGTACCTGCTTCAAGAAAGTCATTTTCTCGGACAGTTATATGGACATCCCAAAGCTCATCTTCGTCTATAGATATCAAGCCAATACCTTCTGGTATAAAAGCAGAACCAGCCTCATAAATTCGCTCCAAAGGTCTCTCTATACCATCAAATATATTACTGATTATCCCCGGGCCCAGCTTAACTGACAATGGTTTGCCGGTAGATATTACATCCTCACCCCATTGTAGTCCAGAGGTCTCCTCATATACTTGTATGGTTGCATCAGCATCCTGAATAGAAACAACCTCTCCAATAAGCTTCTTTCGTCCTACAAGTACCATTTCTCTCATTTTTAGACCTTGAGCCTCTTCCGCTCTTATTACAGGCCCGTTTATATACACTACTTTCCCATTTGAATTATTCATGGCTGCTCACCTCTTCAAACTTTCGAGTAATAGTCGCCCCTACGGTATCTCTATACTCTTCCACCATGGTTCTCAAAGAGAAGTCTATTTGCAAAAGTCTTTCTCTGTCTTCTGCAATAAATCCTCCAAGTATATTCATTGGAGCCGCTTCAATGACATATTTAAAATCATGACCAAACTTCTCAATATTATCCTGCAATACCTGCAAAAACATATCAAATTCTTTTTGCAATACATAAAAATGAATATACCGAGATTCTTTTAAGTCCTTGCTCAAATTTTCTAAAGCCTTCTCCAATACTTTCTTATAAGCTTCTGTAGTAGTAAGCTTTTCTGCATAGTTATAAAGCAAAGCTATAACCCTGTCTACAAACTTTTGTTTGCTTGCAACTAGTTTACGCTGCTCTTGGCTTTTTAACTGAGCAAGAAGCTTCATTCTTTCCCGTTCTGCCTTTAAATCTGCAGCTTTTAATAGCTCATCCTTTTTATCTTCGATTTCTTTTTCTAGCATTAATAGCTCTTCTTCATATTTTCCTATAAAACTTTGACGTCTCTCTGAAGAATTCGTTTCAATCTTTCCAAATATCATCTTGCTAAATAGCTCAATTTTATCTTCAATAGTAACTGACATTATAAACACCTCATATCTTTAAGCCAATAGATTCTTTTATGTAATTTGTAATATAATCTGGTCTTCGTCTTTCTCCATGCCTGTCGGGAATAACCGTTATAATAGGTTTACTGCTGTCAAGCCTTATAGCTTTTACCTCTTCTTGGGCTTTCTCAGCTAGAAGCTCAGTCATTATAATAATTCCCATTTCAGGGTCCGAAACTGCCTCTTCTAGAGCCTTAAGCACTTCTTCTCTGTCATGAACAACTATTCCTTTTATACCTGCAAGCCTGAGCCCTGTTATAGTGTCTGTGTTATCACTTATAACAAAAAATCTCATAACTCACCTCTTATACTCTTCCCAATATAATTATTGATATTATCAAACCATATATGGCTATACCTTCTGCCAATCCTACAAATATCAAGGTTCTACCAAGTATTTTTGGATCTTCTGATACCGCACCAAGAGCAGATGAACCAACTGATCCTACAGCATATCCTGCCCCTATAGTCGCAAGACCTGTAGATAAGCCGGCTGCTAAAAATGCAAAACCTGCACCTGAAACCTCCTCAGCTAAGGCACTTACATAGTCAGGAATAAGCATTAATAGAAAAACAAGAACTAGCGTTCCAAACGAAATTGTGCCAACCTTAAGTATGTTTCCCATTTTTTTGTGAATTGGGCTTGCTCCACCTTTAGAATTAAAAAGTACAAAGCCTGCTCCTATGGTAAATAATACTATTGCTATTGCAGTTCCAAAAATTAAAAACATTATTTCTCCTCCTTAATGTAACTTTTTATAATTAACTTAAATATTTTATAACTTCTCCACTAGTCATCATAATGGGTTAGCTTTATTGGTTTATATGGGATTCCGTAGCCTGAGTAATACCTGCTGAATAGTTCATAATATTCAAGTCTTAGTCCTTGTATAAACACTACTAAGCCTTCCAAGCCAATTATAAGAATATTCCCCAGTATAAGAATAAATACTCCGACCGTATAGGAGCTAACCATCTTGGCCATAGTAGCAAAAGCAATATATAAACCCACATGGTTTAGAGCAAAGGCTCCAACTCTTATAAAGGATATAATATTTGATACTACGGATAGTATAGTTTCGACTACTCCAAAGCCTGCTTCTAAGTAATAATCACCAGGAGCTTCTTCGTAAAGCTCCTTTTCGCCCTGTATATAACGAGCTAGAGGTTGTTTCACCACCATTATCAGCAACAGAATTACTAGAATAATCAAGTATGCTATAGTGGGAAATCCAAATATATTAAGCAGTTTATCTCCTATAAATGCAATTATTCCCCAAAAGAAAAGGAATCCAGTTAGCCCTTCTTTACCAAACAGACCCTCTTCTAAGTCCCTCCGTTGATAAAGATTTAAAAAGCTATATATGTAACTGATATTTATCAGAATTATACCAAGCACCACCGCACTAATAAGTACAGTATTTATATTTTCCATAGGTCTTATCAAAAGATGAGGTATGACTTCCTCATTTCCAAATAAGCTGCCATACAACAGTCCAAAGAGCATAGAACTTGCACCCAGTCTAGTCAGTATCCCTCCAAAAGAATTATTCTTCATCCGATACTTTAATATTAATCCTCCCAAAAGTATTACAAAACCCTGCCCAAGATCCCCAAACATTGCACCAAACATTAGCATATAGGAAATGGCGAAAAATGGAGTCGGGTCCTTCTCATTATATGAAGGTATCCCATACATCTTTACTAAAGTTTCAAAGGGCCTAAAAAACACATTATTTATCAATTTTGTAGGAGGCGAATGCCCAAACTTCCTGTTTTCTGCAGCCTCAGTAAGTACTATTGCTTCATCCTTCATAGCATCCTTAATTTGATGTTTAAATTCATCTGTTTGACTTATCGGTATAAAACCAAATACGAAAAACAGTTTTTTCCCTATAGCCATCTCAGATTTTACATGTTCGATCTTCTGCTCAAGTAGCAACATTGTATAGGACTTCTTAATCAACCCTTCATATTGCTCCCTAGTGGACTGAACTGATTTTTTAAGCTCCTCAATATCACTTTTAGCTTTCCTGATTTCAGCTTCTAAGGTCTTCATAATACTCTCAGTATTGCAAGTATAGCCTTGGGGAATATCTAGCTTCATAATATTAAGTGATGTAAAAATTCTTTCTGCATCTCCCATAAATTCCTTAGGAGTGATTGCAGCTACTACATCTTTATCATCTACCACGCCTAGATGGATTATCACTGACGGTATGTTTTCATAATTCAGCTTGAGTTTTTTATACTTTTCTCTAGACAAAGTGAACATGTCAAACTCAAAATGCTTAAGTCCCAGAAGTGCTCCTATGTCCAGTCCTTCAGTTCTTGCATAGTGAAGGTTTACAATTTGGGTTTGTTTCAATTCTATTTCTACTGTAAGTTTATCTACTTTCTCAACTGTATTTTTAATTGTCTCATAGCTTTTCTTTAGATTATCCATTGCATTATGATAATCAAAGGATGAATCTATATATTCATTTACAATCTCTTGCTTTAAATCCAAAACAGAGTGAAAGGACTGTATTATCTTTTCATCCTCAGAGAAATCTACCTTAGAATAATAAGGCTTTATATCTACAAGCTCTTGTAGTGCATCTATATTATCCTCTGAAGCCTTAAGCTCTAGACAATTGTTGTTTAACTCGGATATTGCATTCAGCATATGTATATTGCCATTAATAACAATCATACGTGCAACACTATCAATATCACTATTATTTCCAATTATACTTATAACCTTCATTCTCTCAACAGCCATATGCTCACACCCCTTCTCTCAGTTTCCTAATAAGGTATTTCTCTGCCTCCGCAGGGGAGATACCATATCTAATTATTTCAATAATGGAAATCAAGTCCCTAATTTCTATTTCCATAAGTGCAATATATGTAAAGGTTGTAATTATTGTCATGGGATTTTTTCTTTCAACAGATTTTAGCTCATAAAACATATGCCGCTCTAAACGTCTTCCCATAAATATATCTGTTGTTTCGTCTTTCTTAAACAGGAAGCTATATCTTGTCTTCGCTGCTAGCTCATAGAACTCATCCAAACCCTTTGAATAGCACAGCTGTTTTATAAAGTTATTATCAAGCCTGCTGCCTAAATGAATAGTATAGTTAAGCAACTCCTCAGGACTAAGCTTGAAAAACTTTATACCTCTATATATCCATTGCAGATTTAAAAGATCTGCTATTATCCCCTGCCCCTTCTCCAGTACTTCAATATCCTGCTTATCAAGCTTCTCCCACTGCTTTTGCAGTATTTCATAATAAGATGCATCAAGCACCATTTCAAACCTAAAAAGATTCTCCTTGGTATTATTATCAAGTAGTGGCTCCAGGTACCTATAAAAAGCAGTACCCTCAAAGGCAACTATTATATCCCTTATGTATTTAGCATTAAACACCTTTTCCTCATCAACCTTGCTGTATTTGCCAATAAAAACGCTGTTTTTAAACTGTTTCGTATCTATCCCATTATAAACAGCACGTGCTATTACTTTTAGCTCCTCAATCTCATACTTTGCATATAAAGTATTTATAAACCTTTTATAATCACCATTGAAATAATGTATTATCTTGTCAATGTTAGTAAGCATCTTATGCTTTACTAAGCTTTCAAGAGATCCTCTATGAATACTATTTACATCAACGCTCTCTAAAATTTCTCCATATGTAGTATTATCTTTTAGATATCTGAATACATCAATAACCGTCTTTTGCTCTAGTAAATTTCTATAGTCCTTACTTGAAAGGAATCCTCCCTCCAAGGTCTTAACTTTAGTATTCACTGCAGCAAATCTTGCTAAATTGCTCATTTATATTACCTCGCGAAACAATTATTATTTTATGCTGTTTAGCACCTTGCTCCACAATTCTTCAGCCAGCCCCTCTACAGCTTGAGACATAATCTGCTCTGTTTTCATAATTTTCTTATCCAACTCAGAGCTCATGGCAGCTGCTTCCTTCTGTGCATTTTGTATTTGACTATTATAGCTATGCTTTACTTCTTCCTTAACATGTTGAAGCATATTATTTATCCGGTCAATATCTGATTTATGATTTTCATCCAAATCCTTAAGTTCCAGCTCTCTCTTCTCTGCTAATTCAACTGCCTTACGGTCTATTTCTATCAGTCTTTTTACCTGCAAACTAATACTGTTATCCATACTCATCACCTTCTATTCTATATTTATCACTAATTATATTCAAAGTTATATGATTGCTTTTCCAAAATAAAAAAATCTATATATTTCATATTAATTATTTTAAACAAAATCAACAATACTAGTAATATAAACATTTAGATGTCACTTTTGTCATTGATATCTAAATATTATAACAAAATATGGGAGCTTTCAAATTTGACATCTATTATAAATTCTACCACAAAATTTATGTTACAACACAATAAATGTGATAAAATAAATAATACATCTATATTTGCAGTTTTAGATATGATAAGCCCTAGGTTTTATAGACTTTAGAAAATCAAATATACTATAAGGAGGACAATAATTGCTAAACACTATAGTTTTTGATCTTGATGGAACACTATTACCACTAGACATGGACAAATTTATGTATGCTTATTTCAATGAAATGGGTATGGCATTTCATGATATCATCGAGCCCAAGCAGCTTGTAGATAACATATGGAAAGCAACAGGCGCCATGGTAAAAAACATTGAACACCGAACTAATGAAGAGATATTTGTAGAAGCCTTTAGTAAGCTGATAGATGGGGATTTTGATATCTACCAGAAGCGTTTTGATAAGTTCTATGATGAAGGTTTTTTAAAGGTTAAGGATACAGCATATAGCCTACCAATAATAAAAGATATAGTTAACACCCTAAAAGAAAAGGGCTATAATGTTGTAATAGCTACAAATCCTCTCTTTCCAAGAAAAGCTATAATCCATAGAATAAACTGGGCTGGCTTTAAAGCGGATGATTTTAGCTATATTACCTCTTATGAAACCAATCATTACTGCAAGCCTCAAATACAATTTTATGAGGAAGTGCTAAGAGATATAGGCAAAACCCCAATGGAGTGTATGATGGTAGGTAATGATGTTGAGGAAGATATGGTTGCCGGAAAGCTTGGCATGGATACGTACCTAATTACCAACAATATAATAGAAAGTGATGGCAGTGAGATTTGCTGTACTTATAAAGGCACTTATGAAGATTTTTATAAGTTTGCTAAAGCACTAAAATCGGTATAAAGAAATCCCGAGTAATCGAAACATGAGATTACTCGGGATTTTTTAACTAACCCTTAATCTATGATAAGTCTTCTTACCTTTTTTAATTATAGCCTTTCCTTCCTCGAAATCCTTTTGAGTTATCACAAAATCAATAGCTTCTATCTTCTCATTATTGATTGTGATACCTCCACTAGCAACTAGTCTTCTCGCTTCGCTCTTAGAAGGAGACAAGCCTGTCATTACCATCGCATCAAGTATATTAATGCCACCTGCTAGCTGCTCTATGCTAACTTCTGTTGTCGGTATGGACTCAGAATCGCCACCACCGCCAAACAGTGCTTCTGCTGCTTGCTGTGCTTTTACTGCTTCCTCTTCACCATGAATAATCTTTGTCATTTCTAAAGCTAAAGTCTTCTTAGCTTCATTAATCTTTTCTCCTGGCAAACTGCCCAAGCGTCTTACTTCTTCCATAGGCAGGAAGGTCATAAGTGCCAGGCATTTTTCTACATCAGCATCATCAACATTTCTCCAGTATTGGTAAAAATCATAAGGTGAGGTTTTGTCAGGGTCTAGCCATACAGCACCAGCTTCTGTCTTGCCCATTTTCTTGCCCTCACTTGTAGTAAGCAAGGTAAAGGTCATACCGTAAGCTTCTGCACCCTCAACCCTTCTAATTAAATCGGCTCCTGCTAAAATGTTTGACCATTGGTCATCGCCGCCTAGCTGAATTTTACAGCCATATCTTCTGTATAGCTCTAGGAAATCATAACCCTGCATAAGCATGTAGTTGAACTCTAAGAAGGATAAGCCCTTCTCCATTCTGCTTTTGAAGCATTCTGCTGTAAGCATTCTGTTTACTGAGAAGTGTACTCCTATCTCTCTTAAAAAATCTACATAATTTAACTTTAACAGCCAGTTAGCATTGTCATCTATTATTGCCTTGCCATCTTCAAACTCAATAAACTTTTCAAACTGTTTTTTAAAGCATTGCACATTGTGATCAATATCCGCTCTAGTAAGCATCTTTCGCATGTCTGTCTTGCCTGTTGGGTCTCCTACCATAGCAGTACCTCCACCAATCAAGGCAATAGGTCTATGTCCTGCTCTTTGCATATGAGCCATAGCCATAACTGTAAGAAAATGTCCTATGGTAAGACTGTCAGCTGTCGGGTCGAAGCCTATATAAAAGGTAACAGATTCCTTTCCCAAAAGCTCTCTTATTTCTGTTTCATGTGTAGTTTGTTGTATAAAGCCTCTTTCCTTAAGAACATCAAATGCATTTACTTTGTTCATAACGCACCTCCTATATTATTTTTGAAACTAGATAAAAGCTTAGGACTTCGAGTCCTTCGCTCTTAGCCGGATTTGCTCCGCAAATGGCAATAAAAAAGAGCCTTCATCCTGAAAGGGACGAAAGGCTCGCGTTACCACCCTAATTGACTGCATATCCATGCAATCCACTTATTTACGAGTACATATATACTCTCTTCCTATGTAACGGTGGAAGCTTCCGGCACAACCTACTTTTCATTTTCAGTCTGCAGCTCAAGGGTGTATTTCTTATCTTGCTCATATCAGCTCTCACCTAGGACTTTTATAAATAATTATAAAATGTCCACGCCGACTCTCTTAAATGCAGCATAAATTTTACTTTTCCCTATCATAGCTTTTGGTATTATATTACTAACATTATATTATCATCACCTTATTATGTCAATAATTATTTAAATAATTCATTTTATTTGTAAATTGCATTACATATTCTATTTGTTCTTTGTTCTTTCTAATGAATATTCAACTAATGCTATTAACACAAATTGTGCCATTACAATAATATATATTGTATTTATCTGTATATTAAGATGTCTTGTTAATAAAATTAGTTGTGCTTTATTATCAATATTTTCATAAAATGTATCTTGAACATGAACAGCATAATTACTAATAAATATATTAAAAAAAGCAATGATAATAAACAATAAAAGCATCTTTACTAGTTTTTTGTTCATAATCAACCTCCTATAAATTATTTTATATGCTGTACTTTCATTTATATTTACATTAAATCATTTAGTATGTTAATGTAACTGCATCATTCATGTTACTATTCCATCCATCATTCAGAAATTGATAGCCATCCCAATTAAATAGCTCAGTATCGCCTTCATCACCAGGTATTATTGTCTGTATATTTTTATTAATAGAATTTTTTTCTTTGTCAAAATCAATCTTAACTTTTTTGCCATTAACTTTAACATCTAAAATTTTATTCTGTTTTTCATCTACGACAACAATAACATTAGTGGTCTCCTCTGAATATTTTATGTGCGCACCATTCTATTATACTACCATATCCTCAAATGTAAATATATGTTTTGGTAAAATACTATTATAATTGTTAATTGTATGCTAAAATGTTATCTGCATCCATATAATTTGACTCTTTACATCTTCTTTGGTTGAAAATATCCTCCCAGAGATGACCTTACGTCCATGGTAGTAATGAAAGCTCCTATATCCTGCTCATTTACAATCTGTTGTAGCTGCTTTAGCTTCTTTCTCTCTGATATTACATTGAGCATATAGCTGCCTCCGTCCATTCCTTGTCCTTCAAATATAGTAACCCCAAATCCTGCAGCTCTCAATCTATCTACTATCTGACTTTTAAGATCTTTTATTATTATCTGCACAAGCAGCCTTCCTATAGAAAGCCTCTCTTCCAGCTTACTGCCCACAAAGTTTCCACTTGCATAGCCCAAGCAATAGGCAAGAATAAGCACAGGCTTATCTATGTTTCCTACAACCTTACCTAGAACTATCAAATAAATCATAACTTCAAAAAATCCTATAAATGTTGCAATTTTTCTATGCCCCTTTACCAACAAAATAGTTCTAAGAGTTCCCATGGAAACATCTACGATTCTTGCAAAAAAAATAAACAAAGCTTGTAATAATAAATCCATTTTTACCTCCAATACACATTCCATTGTAGTCTAGTTTCATTTTACTGCATCAAAACCTATATAGTAAAGACTATAACAAGTAATGATTTTTACATATTAATAACACTTTTCTATAAGTAGCAACTTCTACCAGCTTGTCTATATTATATTTTTCATAAAAATAAAGACAATAATAATATATGAATTGTGTTTATTTATTTATGAAATAGACAATAAGCATATAACATGATTTTTACTAATTTTATTATTTTGAAAGGAGTTATACAATGAACAAACAAAAAAAAATACTTCCACTGATGCTAGTAATGATAGTAATTGCATGGAGCTTATCTGCATGTGTTACTAATCCAGCAAGGAAGCCTATAAATGATGATGCAAACAACTACAGGATTAATAACCTGGACATGACCACTCCATATACAGCACAAAACAATCAAAACAATAATAATACTACTAACAATAGAGTTAATGACGGTTTCCAGACCTCTTCACTGTTTTCAAAGCTTGATTATAGCTACGCTACCATAATACCTTCAAGTATAAATGTACGTTCCGGTCCTAGTGCCGATGGGAATATAGTTGCAAATCTAAAAACTGGTGACAAGGTGAAGGTCATAGGAAAGCTTAATGGATGGTATGTTATAAACATACCAAATACAACTAAAGTAGGCTGTATATCACCAAACTATGCAAAACTTTACTCCGCTCAGCCTGCATCAACAGCACCAACAGCGACAAAGCCAATACCTAAAACTACTACTCCCGCCAGCCCAGGTACAACACCAGGTGCAAATACTGGAACCAATGCCAATACAGGCAATACTGGTATGGCAGCCAACACACCAACTGCTACAGGAACAGGTACACTTTCATCCCAAGGTGCAAGAATACTACAGCTGGCAAATGCAGAAAGAGCTAAGGTTGGAGCAAAACCATTAAAAGCAAATACTGATTTAAATAAGCTTGCCTCAATGAAATCGCAGGATATTGTTGATAACAATTATTTTAGCCATCAGTCACCTACTTATGGCTCACCCTTTGATATGATGAAAACCTATGGCATAAGCTATATGTATGCTGGGGAGAACCTTGCAATAAACAATGATGCAGATGCAGCCCACAATGCATGGATGAACTCCGAGGGGCACAAAAGAAATATATTAAATCCTGACTTTACAGAATTAGGCATTGGTCTTTATCCAAAAGGAAATGGAAGTTATGCATACACTCAAATGTTCATAGGCAAATAGTTAGGCATTTTGAAACTATTTAAAATTACACCCCTTTCTATTATTCATTATAATAAAATAGTGAATAATAGAAAGGGGTGTAATTCATAATTATATACTTTGATTAACATTTCCTATTTGCTTCAGAATATAAAAATCTAGGCAGCCTACAATTATAGTTATAAAAAAGATAACAAGAAAAATATCTAATGTAACATAAGCTATAATTAAAAAACTATAAACTGTATATAATGCTACAAAAGTTAAATATAAGATATCCATTGTTACTACAAATTTAGCCATTTTAATTAGATGTTTATTATACTTATATACTCCAAAAGAACATATAAGAAAAATGATACCCAAAAGAAAGCTAATATAATACAGTTTGTTATTTAAATGCAAATTGAGGATTTCAAAGTATTGATCATTTAAAATGCCAATATAAGAATTATAAAATAAAATTAAACTTTTTATAAATAAAAATACCGAAATTATATTTTTCATAAATACACCTCTTTCGTCTTTTCCATATAGTGCGATTATTATATATATTATAACATTAATAGTAATTAAAAGTAATGAATATAACGTACTATAAGAATTGACAAGCTTACCTTAATGCTACATAATATAAAAAGTAACTTGCTATAGAGGAGGAAACATATGAGAATAAGACATAAACCCTATGCAGTTGATAATATGCTTGAGCATCCCGATTTAGTGCTTTTTAAACCTATCCTGTATAAAGGAAAATGGGCAGAGCAATTTGGTAACTCTAATCCTGTTTATGTAGAGTTAGGTATGGGTAGAGGTCAATTTATCATTACAAATGCTAATAAAAATCCTGATATAAACTATATGGGTATAGAAAAGAAGAACGAAGTAGCATTGATTGCTATGCAAAGGGCATTATCCAACGATACCCCTATACAGAATCTTAAAATACTGCCAACTAACATAGACTTTATAACTGAGATTTTTGACAAGAATGAAATAGATGCATTGTATATTAATTTTTGTGATCCATGGCCTAAAGATAGACATTCAAAGAGAAGATTAACCCATAGAAATTTCCTCAAAGTATATAAAAACCTTTTAAAACCAGCAGCAGAAATAATTTTTAAAACTGATAATAGAGAGTTGTTTGACTTTTCTATTGAAGAGTTCCAAGAATCTGGCTATGAAATAGTTGAAATAACCTATGATTTGCACAAACTTGGAGATCCAAATAATGTGATGACTGAATACGAAAAAAAATTCTCCGAAATGGGAGTAAAAATCAATAGGCTTAAAGCCATTATTCATTAAAATAAGACAATTGCTCTTTGCAATTGTCTTATTTTAATATTTATCTAACTGTACCATTGCTTAATTTTATCCAATCTTTTTATTATTATATTACTCTTTTCTAGCTCAATAGATTTTTCTTTTTTAAATGCAGCCAGTACTCTTATAACAGTTTCCCTAGTAGTACCTACTATTTCTGCAAGCTCTTGTCTTGATATTCCCAAATCTAGCTCAATACCCTGGTTAGTTTTCTTTCCATGTTCCTCTGCAAGCTTCACAAGAGCTTGAGCTGTTCTTCCAAAGGTATCATAAAGAGCCAAGTTTCTTACTTTGTTTTGTGCTTCAACCAGCCTGTTATTTAGATATTTTATCAGTTCAAGAGAAAGCATAGGATTTTCAGCTATTAACTTTTCTAAGTCGCTGTTCTTAATAATGCCAATTTGTGCATCCTCCAGCACTTCTGCTGTAGCAGGATATGTTGTATTAGCAAACAAGGTTACCTCTGCAAATACATGCCCCTCATTTAAAATATGTAATATATGTTCTCTTCCCTCACTAGAAACCTTGTAGATTTTCACCAAACCGGATTTTATATAGAAGAATGCCTCACCAGGCTCTCCCTCCATAAAAATAATTCTGCCCTTAGCATAGGCTCTTATTATTGATATGCTATCTATTTTTTGCAAAAATTCCTCTCCAAGCTGCGTGAATATATTTATTTGCTTTAAATAATCGTATTTAGTCATATTGTTCTCCCGCAAAGAAATTTTGCATAAATTATTACTTATTTTAGCTATCAATCCCTCTATTTTTGATTAACTTTTGGTCTTACTATATCAGCTATATTGACGCAGTGATCGCTGACTCTCTCAAGATTTGTGATTATATCCAAAAATAAAACTCCAGCATTTATATTACAACCGCCTTCATTAAGACGCTTAATATGAGCATCCTTCAACTGATCTCGAAGATCATCAACTGTTTTTTCATAATCATCAACAAGTTCAACCAGCCTTGTGTCCTCAGTATTTAAAGCTTCTAATCCATTAACCATAGCTCCATCTACTTTTTCTGTAATTAACTTTAACTCATCTATAGCAAACTCAGAGAAGGTAACGGTATTATCTGCTTTGTACTGAGCAATTTCAGCAAGATTTTCTGCATGGTCTCCAATTCTTTCAATATCGTGTACTGTATTTAGAAGAGCGCTTACCTTGTGTCTCTGGTCTTCACTGATTGCTGTATTCGATACTGCTACTAGATATTCTCCTATTTTCTTTTCAAGCTCATTTATAACATTTTCATTTTCATATATTTCATCTATTAACTTATCATTGTAGAGAATAATTGCATTTACACCATTTAGAACATTGTTTCTTGCAATTTCTCCCATCCTAATAACTTCTTTAATAATTTGAACAACCGCAACTGTTGGTGTCTCAAGTATTCTCTTATCCAGATATTTAAGCTCTAACTGATTATTCTTATCTTCACCTGGAATTACCTTAGTAACAAACTTTATAATAAGTAGTGCAAAAGGGAATTGAATAATCACATTTGCAATATTAAAGAAAGTATGTGCATTTGCAATTTGTCTCGCTACATCTGTTGCAGTAAATCCTATTAACCAAATTAGCGGCTTTAATAAAATAATAAATATTATTGTGCCAATAAGATTAAAGGTTAAATGCATTAATGCAGCTCTCCTTGCAGTTATGCTTGTACCTATACTTGCAAGTAATGCAGTTACACAAGTTCCAATGTTTTCACCAAACAATATAGGTAGTGCGGCTTCAATTGGTATCAAGCCTTGGAAGGCTAACCCTTGTAGTATTCCAATTGTAGCACTACTGCTCTGTATTACAGCTGTAAGCATAAGTCCTGCAAGCACACCCAGCATAGGGTTATACTGTAAGCTCAACATGAAATCAGTAAAGGCTGGTATATCCTTTAGTGGCTTCATAGCAGCACTCATATTATTCATACCCATAAATAGAAGTCCAAAGCCTATGAAGAATTCTCCAAGTAGCTTGTATGATTTTTTCGCAGAAAATAAAAGTAATATAACACCTATAATAATTGCAAATGGAGTAATACTCTCAAACTTAAAAGCAATAAGCTGAGCTGTCATTGTAGTACCAATGTTTGCTCCCATTATTACCCCTATTGCCTGCGATAAGTTCATTATACCTGCATTTACCAGACCCACTATCATTACGGTGGTAGCACTACTACTCTGAATAATTCCAGTAATTATTGCTCCCACACCTACTGCCATAAATCTATTGGTAGTAAGCACTTCAAGCAGTTTTTTCATTTTACCGCCTGCTGATCTTTGCAATGCATCTGACATTATTTTCATACCATATAAGAAAATTGCTAATCCAGCAAACATACCCAATAACATATTGAACAAGTCTACCCCTCCCATTAAATAATAACCCAATGTAATGTTACTATAAGAAACAGGTATGTGCAATATTTAAGTTGACATAAAAATTAATTTTCTACTTTTTTTTATATGCAGAGGTAAAATCTACTTCATTTACAATTATCGCTGCGAATATCATTAAGCAACCAATAATCATTTTAAGAGTCATTGTCTCATACCAAAAGAGTACCGAGGCTAATGCTCCAAACACAGACTCCAAGCATAGTATTATTGCAGCATGAGTAGCTGGAGTATTCCTTTGAGCAAAATTTTGTATTAAGAAGGCTATCAGCGTGCTAAGAAGTGCAGAATATAATATCCCACTCCATATGCTTATGCCAGATAAAACTGGCACAGGCTCAAAAAAAATAGCCAACAAGCTGCATACCACTCCAGTAAATAGTACTTGTATAGTTGCTAAAACAAAGGTATCAATCTTATTTGCGAAATGTCCTATAGCCACTATATGAAAAGCATAAAATATGGCACATAAAAAGGTGAGAAAATCTCCTGCACCAATTATAATATGTTCATTAACTGAAATCAAAGAAAGTCCAAAGAAAGCTATAATAGCTGTAATAGCAGCCTTTCTCCCTGGAAACTTCTTTGTAAACATTATCATAATAAAAGGTACCATTACTACATTTAAACCTGTGATAAAGCTAGACTTAGCCGGTGTTGTAAGATGTGCTCCAAAGGTCTGTGTTATAAAGCCTAAGGACAGAAATACACCTACTATACAGCTGCTTTTTATATCATGCCAAGAAGCCTTTCTTATTTTAGGTAAAAATATAATTACCATCAATAAACCCGCAATCATAAATCTTATGGTCAAAAAATACAGTGGAGTCATTACAGCTAAAGCATTCTTGGTCACAACAAAACCTCCACCCCAAACCATAGCCACCAAAAGTAAGCTAACATCCCATAACAAAGTCCTTGATAGAATTTTTTCCTTCAATTTTATCCCTCGCTCGAAACAAATTTGTGCTTTCATTATACAGTAAAACTAATGCTATTCCAAACACTATAGCTTCCATTATCCTATAAAACTTCTTAAGGAATTCTATTTTATGCATGAATATAGTATAATATTTCTTAAGGAGGGATTTACATGGATTTTTTCAACGATTTAGGTAAGAAAATAGGTAAAACTGCAAAAACAGTAGGTAAAAAATCAGAAGAATTAGTAGAGGTTACAAAGCTAAATCTAACTATTGGCAATGAGGAAGATAAAATAAAGAAGATGCTAATAGAAATAGGTAGCGAAGTTTATGGGAAATTTGCTGAGGGTGAGCATTTTGATCAGTATATAGATGAGAAATGCACTCAAATAAAGCAAGTAGAGTCAAATATTCAAGAGATTCGTAACAAGGTTATGAAAATAAAAGGACATAAAACATGCCCCGATTGCAACACAGCTATTGACGACGGAGTAAAATTCTGTCCCAACTGCGGAAGCAGAACAGAAGAATAGGCTTGAAATAATTAAACAAGGCTCCCCGTTTGTACGAGGAGCCTTGTTTTAAAATCTAATTACCTGCCGTCTCATTCCAATATTTAACACTAGTCCAATAGCAATTATATTTGTAAGCAATGAGCTTCCTCCATAGCTTATAAAAGGTAGTGGTATTCCTGTAACGGGCATAACACCAATTGTCATTCCTATGTTCTCCAAGACGTGAAACAAATACATTGCTGTAATACCTACACAAATAAGCATCCCGTAAGTATCCTTGGCCGCTTTTGCAATGTGTATACACCTTAAGAGCAATATAGCAAATAATACTATAACAATAACTGCTCCAATAAATCCAAGCTCTTCTCCAAGCACGGAGAAAATGAAATCTGTATGTCTTTCTGGTATAAATCCGCTATTGTTTAAAGTTCCATTAAACAAGCCTTCTCCAAAGAATTGTCCCGAACCAATAGCTGTTTTTGACTGTATAACGTGGTAGCCCTTTCCTCTAGGGTCCATCTCAGGATTTAAAAAAACTAATATACGGTTCTTTTGGTATGGCTGTAAAAAAAACCACATCAAAGGCGAGCTTACTATAAATGCACCTATAGCACCAATAATATACTTATAGTTTATACCGGCTGCAAATAGCATAATAGCGGATATAAACAAGAAAACCAAGGCAGTTCCTGTGTCCTTTTGCATAAATATTAACGCCACTGGAACAAGGATATAAATAATACTTATTGAAATATCCTTAATAGAATTTAATTTATCCTTTCTTGCTTCCAAATGCTTAGCAAAAGTCAAAATAAAGCCTATCTTTACAATTTCTGAAGGCTGGAAATTCATAGGTCCAAGGTCAATCCAGCTTTTCGATCCCTTTATCTCACTTCCTATAAATAGAACAGAAAGCAACAACAAAATATTTATTATATAAATTGCTGTATGCATATCCCCAAAGCTATTGTAATCAATCATCAACAAAAACAGCACAGCTATTATACCCAAAACAAATGCAATCATTTGTATCGTGATAAATTTTGTTGAGCCTCCGCTTGTAACCTGAGTTGCACTGGCTACTCCTATGATTCCTATAATTATTAGTATCATTGTAGTTACAACAATACCTATATCAATATTTCTGATAAGCTTGCGATCTACAATATTGTTATATCTCATAATATCTTACCTATCCTTTGTATTATATATATCGCACTAAACAATTTGCATTTATGAAATAGTGCGATATGTTTTCCGCTGTTTATAGAATGCACAAATTTCATTGATTTGCGTAAAATACATGAAAATAAGTCATGTACTTTGTTGCTAATTAATTTATACGTTATATATAAATCATTTGTATATATTGATTTTAGCATAAGTATTTATTTGTACAAGGCTATTTTGTAACAATTTCACCTGAACTCAAGTCAACAGTCATTATCCAGTATCCATATTTCTTTGATTTATGCGATCTGAAGCGTGTATATCCTCTCATGCTGTAATATCTTTCCTCTTGCTTGTTATCCATCCCAGGCATACCAAACATAATATGCTTAGCATACTTCTTGTCTCCACTTCCTCTGTCATATTCCACTCCGATTATATAATCCTTTTTGCCTATCATCATAACACAATCATTCATCATAAAAGGATAGCCTAATGGCATCATAGAACCCATGAAAGGAATTGTTGCGTTGTTTAATAGATATATATCGTCTTCTACCTTAAACCAATCTTCTCTAGCTTCTTCATCTAGAAAAGGCTCATACCTTCTCATTCTTTCTAAAACCTTCATAAGCCTTCTATTCATAGGATTTTCATGATATGAATGCTTATCATCATCATAATCTTTTTCATACTTCTTTTTTTTGTCTCTATCGTCACTGTCACTGTCGCTGTCGCTATCACTATCTCTATCGCTGTCACTATCTTCATCATAGTAGAAATTCTTATAGTCTATATCTACATAATCCATTTTGCACTCATCAAGCTCATGGTGCATATGCTCATAATAAACTGGTTCTGGTTCTGGCTCCGCTTCAATTACAAACTTTGCCTTTATCTCTGTCTGAGTCTCCATGTATTGAGTCTTTTTCTTAACCTCTTTTTTAGGTAGTTCTTTTACCTCTTCAACCTCTGGTATTTCAATGACTTCTGGCACTTCAATTATTTCTGGTGCTTCAATTATCTCAGGAGCCTCAATTAAAACCGGTTCCTCCATAGGCACTTCCTCAATCTCTTCGACTATCTCTTCTTTTTTAGGAATAATTATAGGCTGCACTATGGGAATTTCTACTTCTATAGGTTTTGTCTGTACAGGTGTTACAACCTCTTCAAGCTTTTCAATCTTCTTATCTATTCTGTCATAGGCTTTATTAATAATATTATATCCATTCTTCCACTGTATCTTATCTCTTCCGGTATAACCCGATAGAGGAATACCGGTATTTGATGATACTGCTGCAACCATGAAATCTGTTATTTTCATACCGCTTTTCATAACATTGTCAGCATCATACTCTATATTCAGTTCTCCTCTGCCTGTTCCATCAACCATAATTCTTCCCATGTCTACAGCAGCTTTCTTACTTGGTGCTACTAGAAGCATATGATACTCAACCTTGTCTCCATTTTTTACATTTTGTGCATAAGCAGTTAGTTTCCCTTTTCCGTTTTTAATCTCAAGTTTTACATAACCTGTTGGGATTTTTCCTGCTGCAAGCTCGTATCCCTTATCATCTTCCTGAAGTATAATAAAGTATCTCTTATATTCATTATTTAAAGGCACATAATAACCCCCTTTTATACATAGTCATTACTAATATATTAACAAGGGGGTTATTTGTGAACCTATTTAAAAAAATATTTCTAATAATTGATTTTTACTCTATTTAACTATGTAGAACGTACAAAATAATTAGCAACAAAACACATGACCTATTTTCATGTGTTTTACGCAAATTAATAAAATTTGTGCATTCTATAAACAGTGGAAAACATATCTCACTATTTTATAACTGTAAAATGTTTAGTGCTATATATATTACAAAGCTCATTTGTTATATTTGCAAATTCCTGTAAGGACAGCGTCTCTCCTCTTCTATTTTCATCAATCTCTACATTTGCAAGTATCTCCTTAAACTGCTCCTTGGTAAGTCCCATGTTGCCAGCTGCCAATGCATTTAGAAGGGTTTTGCGTCTTTGTCCAAAAGCAGATTTCACAACTCTGAAAAAAAGATTCTCATCTTGAACCTGGACAGCAGGCTTTGACAGTATGTCCAGCTTCAGTACAATTGAATCTACCTCTGGCCTGGGAATAAAAGAACTCGGTGGTACCAATAAAAGCTGGGTGGGTTTTGCATAATACTGAACTGCTACCGATAGAGCACCATAGACCTTACTTCCCGGTGCAGCTTTTATTCTATCTCCAACTTCCTTTTGCACCATTATAGTTATGCTACTTAGGTTTAACCGCTCCTCTAACAACTTCATTATTATGGGAGTTGTTATATAATAAGGCAAATTTGCTACTACCTTTACTGTTTTAGTACCGAAATGTTCTTCCAGTAAGGCTTTGAGATCTACCCTCAATACATCGTGGTTTATTACCTTAACATTATCGTATTCAGAAAGAGTCACATTAAGAACAGGTATAAGCTTCTTGTCAATTTCTACTGCTACTACCTTTCCTGCACTTTCACAAAGCTTTTGTGTCATTGACCCCATACCGGGACCAATTTCTAAAACATGATCTTCCTTTGTAAGCTCAGCACCTTGTATAATTTCATCAAGAATACCTTTATCTATAAGAAAATTTTGTCCCAATCTTTTAGTCATACGAAACTCAAATTGCTTTAGCAGCTCCTTAGTATTCGATGGAGTAATAACATTTTTCATTGTTTTCATCCTTTGCAATTTTATTCAAATAAATCTCCGTAAGCAGCTTCAAACTCCTGACGACTTACACCAAATACGTTTAACCGAATCAGAAATTGCTTAGAATTTGCATATCCAAGTCCTAATGCCGCACCCAGCTGCTTTCTTCTTCGTACTGCTTCCGGCAAGCCTGTAAGCCCATACTCCATCATGTCAGCAATGGTAAACTCCACAATCTTTTCTGAGCTTTCTGCTTTTGCCATAGTTAGAGCCTTTAATATTGCTTCTGGAGAAGCATTCTCCACCCCGATGTCATTTTCAAGCTCTGCATCCTCAGCAGGTATAAAGGCATGCTTAACTCCCTTAACCTTATCAGCAATGATTCTTCTTATTTTCTCACCCATAAAATCCGGATCTGTAAGCACAATCACCCCTTGTTTTTGCTGTGCTCTACGTATAAGCTCCAAAGTTTGCTTAGTTAATCCAAAGCCACTCGTAATAATTATCTCAGCTTCTACCGCTCTTCTCACAGCAGCAACGTCATTTTTTCCTTCTACTACAATTAATTCCTTAATCAATATTATCCCCCGCATTTATCCTTTAATAACATAGTGTCTATCAAATAATACTACCTTTTGATACCCAAACTAAATTTAATCCACAGGATATTCTCCTGTGGATTAATAATTAATATCAGAATTTGTATTTAGGCTTATCTAAAACATAAACCTTTACTGTTCGCTTACCATACTTACTTACATCTTTTGGAGAATCATAATACAAATCTATTCTATTTCCCTTAATCGCACCGCCAATATCTGCCGCCAATGCTTCACCGTAGCCCTCTATATAAAGCCATGTTCCTAAGGGTATGACTCTAGGATCAACTGCTACTATACCCGGTCTAACTCTAAGACCAGAGTATGTAATACCATAATGTGGGTTGTCGGGGGTTTTACCGCAGCTTTCAAAGGTTGCATCGTAAGCAGTAGCAGTCATCTTTATAGCTCTGGTAAAACCAATCTGCCCTCTAGAGGTTACAAGAGTTGTCTTAGCGCCTTCCTCTACAATGCCATTTACCGGCTCTTTTATAATTTTCTCACTAACTATTTGTCTGCTTACTTCCTTGCCATCTTCATAAACTACCTTAATTGAAACCTGTTTTTGTCCAGTCTGTCCTTTTCTTACAACATTAACTAAACCTTTTGCTAAACTATCAAGCTTCTTGATTTCATTTTTATAGTCAATTTGTACTTTCTGGTCTACTAGTTTTTCTTCTACTTTTATAACACTTACTTTCATATCATCTTCTATTTCTGCATTCATAGCCGGCTCTACTCTATCCATGCTTCCAAGAAGGATTTTAGCTTCCTTCAGTGCATTTTCAACCGTAGTAGCAGTTGTCATTATGAACATATTGCTATCCTTGGTTTTTATGTTTACTTTTTTAGCTCTTTGAATGCTTATACTTAAACCGTCTTTCAACTTCTCTGTCATAGAAATATCAACTTTATCATATGGTCCAATTTTTATATTTTCTTCATTTAATGCATTCTCTACTGTATTCTTAAAGGTACTGATGCGAATTTCTTTTCCTGAATCGGATACAATTATATCCTTTTTCATCCAACCATAGACCAAAGATGTAGTAAGTACTAAGCAAACCATTATAACGGCTGCAAGCTTTGCATAAAACAATCTCTTGCCATTATTTATGCTTATCTTCATTACTTTACCTCCTTCTGGTAACTTGCTGTAATTTTAACTTCTTTTCTCCATATTGTCAAATTTTTTTCCAATATATTGTAATTGATTAGTCTTTTTCTTATGTTACAGACTAAAAAAATACATATATAAATCACACTATTTATTGCATTTTTAAGAATTAGTGTCATTTATATTATTAAAAATATATTAGTAAAACTTACCTATTATGTATTATTAACACGAAGATAATTATTTATACATCAAATATTCCAGATTAGGATTTTATAAGCTTTGTCTAAGGCTGCAGATTTTTCATCCATATAATCTCATATATATATAAATATTATGCAATAAGTCTTCTGTATGTGACACACAGAGCCCCGATTCGTTGCACAGATGTGACACGCAAGCCACTTTTTATATATTAAAAAGCAGCTTCCCATTCTCTAAAGTCTTCTGTGCCACTTCCTCAAAGCTAATGCCTTTTATCTCTGCAATCTTTTCTGCAACATGTCTTACATACCCCGGATAGTTACGTTCCCCCCTATGTGGAACAGGAGTCAGATACGGACTATCCGTTTCTATTAGCAGCATATCTAATGGCACTTCCCTTACTACCTCAACAGTCTTTATAGCATTTTTGAAGGTAATTGGACCGCTAATGGATAGGTAAAAGCCCAGCTTAAGGCACGCTCTAGCCATTTCAACACTACCTGAGAAGCTGTGCAACACTCCTCCCATGCCTCCTACCTTCATCTTTTTGAATATATCCATTATATCTCCATGAGACTCCCTATCATGTACTATAATAGGAAGCTTCAGCTGCTTGGCGAGATCAATCTGCTCCATAAACCTCTGCTTTTGTATATCTCTAGGTGAAAAATCATAGTGATAATCAAGACCTATCTCCCCAATTGCCTTGACTCGTGGATTGGCTGCTAAATCCCTTAGTACACTCAAGGTATCTTTATCCATGGACTTTGCATCGTGAGGGTGTATCCCCACTGCCGCATATATAAAATCATATTCCTTAGCCAGGGCTATAGACTTGAGTGAGGTTCGCATGTCGCAGCCTGCATTTAGTATAAGCTCAACGCCCTCAGCTTTGCACTGTCCTATAACCTTGTTGCGATCCTCATCAAATCTGCTATCATCTAAATGTGCATGTGTATCAAATAACATATTGCTATTCCTTCCTTCGTCTAGCTTACATCGGCTCCTGACTTTATTTCAGACATTGGAGTTACCAAAGTAAGTGTATTATCATCAGATGCTGCCAATATCATACCATTGGACTCTATGCCCCTTAGCTTTACAGGCTTCAAGTTTGCCACAAGTACAACATACTTACCGATTAGCTCCTCAGGCTTATAATTCTTAGCTATGCCGGAAACCACCTGTCTTTTTTCTTCACCGACCTCAAGCTGTAGCTTAAGAAGTTTATCCGAACCTTCAACCCTTTCACATTCTAACACCTTTGCAATCTTTAATTGAACCTTAGCAAAGTCGTCAATGGTGATAAAGCTGTCATCTTTTTTCTCTTCAACCTTTGGCTGCTCCTCCACTAAAGTCTCTTCCTCGTGATCAGCACTTATTTCTGCCAGCTTCTTAGCTTCGTCAATTCTTGCAAACAGTGGCTTCGCTTCGTTTACTTTAGTGCCTACAACCGTACCGTTAAAAGCTTTAACGCTGTCCCAATCAGTTCTTTGTGCATTAATTTGTCTTTGAATTTCTACAGCTGTATCAGGTATAAAAGGCAGTAAAAGTATTGAAGCTACCCTGATACTCTCTAACAAATTATAAAGAACAGTTGCAAGTCTTGCCTTACTGTCTTCATTCTTAGCAAGTACCCAAGGCTGTGTCTCATCAATATATTTATTACTTCTCTTAAGCAATGTGATAACTTCATCCAAGGCATCTGATACCCTGTACTCACTCATCTTTTCCTCAACCTTGCCTGGGGTCGAAAGTGTAAGGTTTATAAGCTCCTCATCCAAGCTTTCCTTGGCAGAAGGCTCTGCTATTACTCCTCCGAAATACTTATCAACCATTGTTATAGTTCTGTTTACAAGATTACCCAAATTGTTTGCCAAATCACTATTTATTTTGGCTATAATATGCTCATAGGTCATATTTCCATCCTGTGCAAAAGGCATTTCTTTAAGCAAATAATATCTTACTGAATCCAAGCCAAAATATCTCACTAAATCCTCTGCATAAATTACGTTGCCCTTTGACTTAGACATTTTATCCTTGCCCTGAAGCAGCCATGGATGACCATAAACCTGTTTAGGCAACTCTTCTCCTAGAGCCATAAGGATAATAGGCCAATATATAGTATGGAATCTTACTATGTCCTTGCCTATTATATGCACATCTGCAGGCCAATACTTTTTGTATAGTTCTCCACTCTGACCATCAGTATCATAGCCTAAAGCTGTAATATAGTTGGATAATGCATCTAGCCACACATATACTACGTGCTTATCATCAAAGGTAACTGGAACTCCCCAGTTGAAAGAGGTTCTAGATACGCAAAGATCCTGCAAGCCGGGCTTTAAAAAGTTGTTTATCATCTCGTTCTTCCTAGCTTCAGGCCATATGAAGTCGGGATTCTCCTCTATATGCTTTATAAGCCTGTCTGCATACTTTGATAATTTGAAGAAATATGCTTCCTCACTTGCCTTCTGGACATCCCTGCCGCAATCTGGACATTTGCCCTCTATAAGCTGTGACTCTGTATAGAAGGATTCACAAGGAGTGCAGTATAAGCCCTCATAAGAGCTTTTATAAATATCTCCCTGCTCATACAGCTTCTTAAATATCTTTTGAACTACCTCCATATGCTCCTTGTCTGTCGTGCGTATAAACTTATCATAGCTAACGTTCATGAAGTCCCAAATCCTTCTTATTTCTCCTGCAATCTTGTCTACATGAGCCTTGGGAGTCAAGCCTTCACTTTCTGCCTGCTCTTGGATTTTTTGTCCATGTTCATCTGTGCCAGTTAAGAAAAACACATCATAACCTGTCAATCTCTTAAATCTTGCAATAGCGTCTGAAAGCACTGCTTCATAAGTATTCCCAATATGAGGTACTTTTGAGGTATATGCTATAGCAGTCGTCATATAAAACTTTGGTTTACTCATTTTTTATTCCTCCTTTTTTATTCAAAAAAACAAAAGAGGCTTCCCCCCACCATGGGACGAAGACCTCGTGTTACCACCCAAATTTATATCTGCATCACTGCAAAAATCTCTATAAGTGACTTGCATCTGCGCATCACCCTGCCTATTAACGGTGGCTACCGTTGCTGGCTTAGTAAAACCTCACCAACACAGTTCAGGGGCCATGTTCGGTCAATCCAGTGTACCGGCTTTCACCTAGGATTAAAAAAATCCAACCCGGCTCTCTCGGACATTTCAATTGACTTACTCTTCCCATCATTACCTTTAATATATTTTCCAACTTATTGATAAAAATATACACCAATTTACTGTTGTTGTCAATAATTATGATTTCCTATTTAAATAAAATAGTGCATACAATTATTGCACCTATTACTCCTGCTAAATCTGCTATCAAAGCAGCTATCAGTGTATGCCTTATATCCTTAATTCCTACCGAGCCAAAATATACTGTAATTGTATAAAAAATCGTCTCCGTGCTGGTCATTATGGTACTGGCAACTATCCCCTCATAGCTATCTGGCCCCACTCTTTTCAATATATCAGCCAATACACCCAGTGCTCCGCTTCCCGATAGAGGCTTCATAATTACCAATGGCATTATATCTTTTGGAATTCCCAAAGCATTGGTTATTGGGCTTAATATATACAATAAAAAGTCTAATCCTCCTGACTGACGAAGCATACCCACTGCTAATAGCATTGCCGCTATGTAAGGAAAAATCCTATAAGTAATCATCAAGCCTTCCTTTGCTCCCTCTATGAACACCTCATAGACCTTAACACCCTTAATAAAGCCATAGGACAAAATAAACAATATTATCAAAGGTATTATATAGCTCATCTGGCACCTCTCGTTGTCTTCTCTAACAGCTTGCATACAATAATACCTGTTGTAAGAGCAAACATAGAGGTTATTAAAGCAGGAACTATAACAATCCCTGGGTTTGCAGAGCCAACGGATGACCGTAATGATAACACTGTTGCAGGTATAAACTGCGGAGGGGCAGCGTTTATAACAAGAAATAAACACATGGCATTGGTAGCAACGTCCTTCTTTGTATTTAACCTTTGCAGCTCATCCATAGCTTTTAAGCCCATAGGTGTAGCAGCATTCCCCAACCCCAACATATTAGAGGTCATGTTCATAACCATAGCCCCCATAGCATTGCCTTTTGATGGAAGCTCATTGAAAATTAATCTCAACACAGGTCTAATAAGTAACGAAAGCTTATCCACCAAACCTGACTTCTCCGCCACCTTTAAAACTCCACACCACAACACCATGCCTCCAATAAGTCCTAGAGCCAACTCTACAGAAGTTTTCAGAGAACGGAATATTTCATCGCTTAACAACCCCAGCTTGCCGCTGGTAGCCGCAAAAGCCACTGCCACAGCTATCATGAAAAACCATATCTTATTTATCAAAAGAAACCCCACCATTCATTGTATATTAGTACAATGTATGGTGGGGTGAGTGGATTTATTCAAAGTAATTGAATTAGTGCGAAGCATATAGGTTATTTATACTTCTTATTTTTAATCTGTGTCAAATAGCTTGTCCGCTTCATATACTGCTATTAGCACGTTATAAGGAGTGATATAAATGCCACAATGGCCATTCTTTTGTCCTTATATGAATCAGTTTGATGAGGACGACGAAGATTTCCGTTCACCAGACGGATTTCAGCCTCCAGGTTTGCCTGGTCAATTTCCCGACTTCACACCACCCTTTGGTCCCGGTGGACCATTCACCAGCCCCGAAGGAGGTTTTCCTCCAGGCCCTCCGCCATCAGTATCTCCCCAATTCTCCCAAGGGCAGGGTATAGGAATTTTTGCAGTTGATCCAGGAGCAATAAGACGATGTAGATTCCACTTTGTATATATAAGGCTCAACAACGGTCGTCAGTTCTGGGCTTGGCTCACCTTTGTAGGGCGTACTTCAGTGGCAGGGTATAGATGGAATGGACGCAGATGGGTGTATTTTGGTATAGATTTAAGAAGAATATCCGACTTTGTATGCTATTAAATAAGAAACTCTCGGTCTTTATTGACCGAGAGTTTCTTATTTATCATCAAGCATGTGCTTTATCTATTATGCTGTAAAGCTTACTTCTAAAGTTTGTTACATCTCCTTCAAATATTACGATATGAATATTCATTTCTTCCGCTCTTTGATATGTCATTTTCTTCCGCTCAGGCTTTTCTGTAGACACAAATATCTTTATTACTCTCTTCCCTCCCAGATGATCTGCATATACCGCAAGCTCGTTTAATTCATCTACATCGTATTTGTTTGTATCCTTACAGGAAATGCAAACCAAATGTGAGTCTACCGCTGCTACTACATCCAACTCATTATGTACCTTTACAGCTTCGTCCCAAACAAACAGCATACCACTTATTACGTTTTCTACATCCTTTACTTCCTTTATATATCTGTATGTCAAAGCCTCCAGCCAACAACCAGCCATCATGACAAAGGTCTTCGCCTCTTTACTAGTAAAATCAAACTGTGCATGATCTGAGTTTAATCTATACTGTTTTATCATACCTCTTCGGGACAGCTCTGATAAGAAGTCATCCAAATACTTTATATGATCAGGCTTAAGCCCTCCTGTAACAATTTCAACTTGCAAAGGATACCGCTCGAACTGCTTAACAATTTGAGAATTTCTAAGAATTCCTTTAACGTTCTTCCATGCATCGTAGTCGTTTACCATAAAGTCAACCAGCTTCTTAAACTCTTCTTTCTCATATAGCTCTGTTGAGTTTTTAATTATTTCAGCACCCGTGCTGCAAACTAAATCCTCCACAGTCAACTCCAAATCAATATGTACAATTTCCTCTATGATTTCTCCAATTTTTAGAATTTTATTGTTTTCAGTATCCACATATATCATAGTCATGTCGCTGTCTTGAGCAGCCTTATATGTAAGTATACTCATGAGCTTGGTGCCTCCAGATAAATTTAAGAAAGTATCCTCATAGTTAAACTTATAAATGACATCTCGTATATCGGACTCTGTCAAATTTTCTATAACGAGCTCCTCCATTTGTACATTAGGTAGCTTCCTAGACGTGCACTCTTTTACATTATCGTAATATTCCTTATCATTATCAAAGCTTATAAAAACAATATTGTCAGGCTTAAGGTTTAAAGCAGCTACTATATTGCTATGATTGTATTTCCCAAGAATATTGATTAAAGTCTTACATTTCATTGTTCTCACCCCTATCAATATATTTCACACTTATCATTACACAATATCCGATAAGCGTGGAAGCGTATATCTCTGCTAATAAATCACACTAATTTCATAGTTTTGCTCAAAGCACCCAAAAATCTGTGGATGATTTATATAGTAAATATTCCATATTCACATAACTATTATACCTTAATAAACTTCCAATAAATAAGCTATTATTCTTCATCTCAATTTTCTATGTAAAGTTTACCACTTAGAAAATTTTGCTAGACGGTAAAATTGAGTAAAAAAAAGATGCAGTTTTCACTGCATCTTAAGGAGAATTTTTTACTTCTTTATTATGATTTCAGCACCGCTATTATCATTTTCTTGTTGTGTTATTTGAATCTTAAGACCATAGTTAGGAAGATTTATTCCTAATGTATTTAACTCTGGATTTGAATAATCTTCTCCATCAAAGAAGATATGTTCTTTGTCTAAATTTATATCTGATACTGTTCTTGATCCTACTCCAGGAATAATATAAGTGGCTGCAAATGTAGTTTCTGTATTTTTACTAAAAGCTGCATCATTCATTTGATATCTGCCGCTTGCAGGGAATGAAGCAAGGCTTGAATCATCCCAAACCCACATATTATTACTTTGGTCAGCGTCAACTATTCCTAAATACATTTCTCCAGGATGAACTCCTGTCCAGTTATCAGTATAATAGTCATTTACGTACCAGATAACCATACCAGGATTATACTCAATTGTAGTTCCACCTGCTGCTGGAACGTGAGCTAGGCCTTTGTCTACTCCATTGTGATTTCTCCACTCAACTAGATAGTATTGAGGAGCATACACTGTTCCGGTATTTTTTTCAAATCCGTTTAATGTGAATATTGATTCACCTTCTACGTTATCAGCAACTACTACATTGCCATCAGCTATTACTTGAATATCATCAACATATATACCAGCTCCGAAGCTGTATGCATCTGTTGCATATTCAATCTTAATCTCTATGTTTTTGCCTGCAAATGCTGACAAATCGAAGTTTGCATCTACCCATTCTACTGAAGCGCCTGTTATTCCAAATGGTACAATAACATCTCTTCCTTCAACACCGTCTGTTGTAGTTATATTTCCTTCTATGCAAGTCCATTCTTCTGTACCTTGCTCTCTAACTTCTACATATGCATAGTCCCAACCAGCTTCTATGTCATACCAAGTCTTGAAATTAAATGTTGCTGCTGTGTTACCAGTTAAATCAACATTAGTTGTCATATTTGTAAGTATTGATGCTCCATCATGGCCTTTGCCACCCCAATATGCATATTCACCACTTATTGGAGTTGTAAGTACATGTGCCTTTTCAGGAAGGTTTACTCTTACAACTTGACCAGATTCACTTGCTTGGTTAAGAGTTACTCTAACACCAGCTTGTGAAATTTCATCATAGTCTATATTTATAGCATTTTGCCAATTTCCACCATATACTGCTTGGAAATACTGTTTAGCATATGGGCTAAATGCTGATGGTTCTGTACCTTGTATTGTTCCGCCCCAGCTACCCGAAGACATTATTGACCAGAATGATATTGGTTCGCCAGATGCTGATGTATATTGTGTATCATACTCATCTGGTAATCCTAGGTTATGACCAAACTCATGTACAAATACTCCAGGAGCTCCGTTTTCTGCTTCTATAGTGTATGCATAAGCGCCTAGTGCTCCACCCCAGTATCCAACTTCAGCAGTTGTTCCAGGTATCGCATATACTCCACCAAGATCCCAGCTGTGTGACCAGATAGCATCTTCTCCTAGTGCTCCACCGCCTTCATCTTCGCCAAGTCCTGCGTGTACTACCATTAGATAGTCTATTATTCCATCTGGCTCATTGTAATCTCCATCTCCATCTAAATCGAACAAGTCTTCTTTATCATAATCAGCTAAATTTATGCTTGGATCTTGTGCAGCTAATTGAAGAGCATGAGCTACTGCATTTCTTGGTCTCAAGTCATTACCAGTTGAAAGAGAATTTGCTCCATAATATGCTGCATCTCTTGGTAACGTATACCATCCAGCAACTGTACCTTCTACTATTAGGCTTCCACCTGATTGTTCTTGATAATACTGTTTCATAGATATCATGTTTTGTCCATTTGGTCCAACAAAGCCATTGTCACCAAATAACATATCTTCATAATGTCCAATCTCAAAACTATCATAATACATATCAGTTTCATCTGAAGTTATGCTATTATGTGCATAGTCTGCATACTCTGCAAGAAGTACTAATACATTGACTGTTTTAGGATTTTTGTCTTCAGTTTTGTTATCAAATATATATTTTTGAACCTTTTGATTTTGTTTAGCCTTTTCATTTCTTACCATTTCTAATGAAGTTTCTTTTTGGTTAACTTTTGCACGTTCTTGCATATATTTTGCAAGTGCAGTTTGTGCTTCGTCGTATGTAGCATTAGGATTGATCTTACCTGATTTCTTTAGCATCTCAATAACCTTATCTTCATTCGCTATGTTAAGGTCTACTGGTCCACCAAACTGATAGTATGCATTACCATTATACGCCAACTGATCCTCTACTACTGATGCTGTTGTATCAACCGCTGTTGCTACGCCTGTAGTCCCAAATATCATAGCAACCGCTACTAGAACCACTAAAAGTTTCTTAAACATGAATACTCCTCCTTTATATTAAACAATTATTGGGTAACATTTTAATGTGGCTAGTTCCAGTATACATAAAATATAAAATAAAAAAAACCAGCCTATTCAATTATAAATGAATGGGTCGGTTGCACCAGTGACTCAATACATTCCAGGTGCCCAAATGCAGAATGTATTTCATAGTCCCCCAATATGATGCTTAATAAAAGCATATTTAATATCATAAGTAGAGAGGCTTGTGTCAAGCTAAATTGTCAAATAACAGGCTTTTTTTGCGTTTGGTATTTATTTCATATCTAACTATTTATTTTAGTAAGATTCACTATTTTCCGAAATTTCTATTATTAGTATAATACTTATATTATCATTTTTCAATACTAATATTTGGTTAATGTATTAACTTAAAAAGTATGTAGTATTAAAAATCCGACCATTTATTGAACAGTCGGATTTTTATGTAACTCTAACTTATTAAGTTTTTAACTATAAGTGAAAAATTTCCTTTTTATATCTGCTTAATATAGTGAGTAATGGATACCCAATTACATAACATGCTACAAATTGTCCAGCCGCCACCCATGCCATAGCGATAAATAATGGTGCAATGCCTAGATACTTTAATATAAAACCTACTACTACAGCATTTATCAGAACCGGTGGTATTGGCACCAGCCATTTTACAGCTCTCAATCTATAGGAGATGTATGCTGCTGTAAGCGTTGCCAAACTGCCAAAAATCACATCTATAGGAGTGCTTCCTATTAAGAAGTTCCCCAGAAGGCAGCCTACAAAAAGTCCAGGAATTGCTGCCGGTGTAAGGGCCGGTAGTATTGTCAAAGCTTCAGAAAATCTTAATTGAAAAAGCCCTGAGGTTAATGGAGCAAAGCTCAGCATTAACACCACATACACTGCTGCTATAAGTGCAGCCTGTACTATAAATCTTACGTTTTTCATTTTTGTTACCCCCGTAGTTTTATTTTAAGTCAGGATGGTTACGAACTGACTCATTAACTCACTTATATTACCACAATCTATTTTCTTCTTCAATAGTATACATACTCCGCTTCAATTGTCGCTGTAACTTTAATTTTACCCGGCATAACAACATCAAGAGCTGCGAGCTTCATAACACCTTGCTCTGTAAGTGGAGAAAAAGAAGTTGATAGTTCTATTATACTGCATGGCACCATATCAAGCATAACCTTCATAGCTTCGGAAATAGTCTCTGCCTTTCCAGCGGCATCTGCAATAGCTAGCTTCAATGCCCTATTATAATACTTAGCAGAGTCTTTTATAGTAAATTCAATTTGATTTATCTGGTTTGCACCATTTTCCATAACTGTGTTTAATACCAATCCTACTTTATCTAGATCGTTAACTTTTATCTCAAGTATATGCGTAGCTCTATATCCATTTAATATCTGTTTTCCCTCTACAAAATCATAATTGGGATATATTGTATAAGACTGTGTTTTGATATCCTCTCTTTTTATGCCAATTCTGATTAGAGCTGAGATAATATTATTTATGATTAAATCATTTTGGTTTTGTGCATTCTGTGCGTTTTTATCCTCAGTAATTACACCGGCAGATATAATTGCAATATCCGGCGATGCATCAACAGTGCCTCGTCCATTAACTTTTATTGTTCTTTTTTTGCATTTTGAAAATTCCTCCGTTATATAAGGACATACATTATTAAATATCATCATTATCACTCCTAATTATCTATTTATATAATATATGACCAAATAGAAATGAGAATTACATAAAACATTATGATTAAAAATTTCTATAGATATATAGCTGTGCAGGACGCTAATTTCAATAAAAAGTTTCATGTTAAATATTCCCATAGGTTGACATAAAATTTTTACAATAGTATAATAGCAACTATAGTACAAGCATATGCTGAATCTCGGATTTTTCCGAGTACGGAGGAACCAGTAAAGGGGTTAATCCACATGTATTTGTGGTAGGGTACCTTCAACCCGCACCCGTCAGCTAACTTCGGAAGCAAAAAGGAAGGAGTGTATTTTGATGAAAACTACACAAAAAAGATTTGTAAGTATTTTACTTATAGTTATGCTAGTCATACTGAATTTTACCAGTGTATTGGCAGCAGAAACTACAACATATCCTTTGCTAAAATATGGAAGCAGGGGTACCGCAGTTGTGAGATTGCAAAAGGCTTTAATAACTACGGGTTACTTAAAGGGTGCAGCAGATGGAATTTTCGGCTACTACACAAAAAGTGCTGTAATTAAGTTCCAAACTGCAAAAAGGATTAGAATTGACGGTATAGCAGGTAATCAAACTCAGACTGTATTATATGCGCAAGTATCTCAAATGACTTCAAGAAGTACCACAACTACAGCTGCTACCGATTTGTACTGGTTATCAAGAATTATACATGCAGAAGCAGAAGCAGAGCCTTATAACGGTAAGGTTGCAGTAGGTAATGTTGTACTAAACAGAGTAAGCTTAAGTGTTTTCCCTAACACAGTTAAGGGAGTAATCTTTGAGTATTATCAAGGAATACCACAGTTTAGTCCTGTTGCAGATGGTACTATATATAATACCCCGTCTGCAGATAGCATCGGAGCTGCTAAGGATGCTCTAAACGGAGTACGTCCTGTAGGCTCAGCGACATTTTTCTTCAATCCGGACAAGTCCGCAGGCTCATGGATTGTTGCAAACAAGACATACGTAATGAGAATAGGAAATCACGTTTTCTATAAATAGTAAGGGATGGCCCATGTGTCCTCTCTTATAAAATAATAGGTGCGATAATCGCACCTATTATTTTATAATCTATTCATTTGCTTTAATGTACCTAATAGATATTCCCATACCTTCTTTGCAGAGGATATGCTAAAATGTTCTTTCGGTGAATGCACATCGAAAATGTTTGGTCCTAAAGATATCGCATCGAGTCCTGGCAACTTATCAATTAGAACTCCACACTCCAATCCTGCATGGATAGCAATTATCTCAGCTTCTTGGTTATACATATCCTTGTATACACGTTTGAACAATTCTCTCATTTCAGAGCTTGGATTATATTCCCATGCTGGATAATCTGATTCGATTCTAAATTCTGCACCAAGGGTTTCTGCCAGAAGCTGTACTGTATTACTGATATTTTTCTTTAAGGTTCTTACAGAGCTTCTTATTTCATTAATAAAATAAATATTGTCTCCTGCTGTCTGTACAACTCCTAAGTTTGTTGAGCTTTCTACCAAACCTTCGATTTCCATGCTCATGCTTTGTATTCCATTAGGAACAAGCACAAGACATGCTATAAGCTTATTTATGGTTTCTTGACTAAACACCTTTTCGATTTTTACAGCTTCATTTTCAATTTTTATAAATATGTCAGGATCAGTAGCTCTTAATTCATTCTTAAATATTGCTTCCCACTCAGCAGCCTTACTTTGAAGCTTATTCTTATCGTCATGGCTTACCAAAGCAACAACATCAACCTCTCTAGTTATTGCATTTGACTTTGCCCCACCATTTATTTCGTTTATGTAAAGGCTTACTTCATTCTTTATCTCATTTAAGAATCTTCCTATTATTTTACTTGCATTGCCTCTTCCCTTGTTGATTTCCATGCCTGAGTGTCCACCATTAAGACCACCAATGCTTATCCTACATGCTTCAAGACCATTTTTTGTAGCTTCCCAAGTTATAGGAAGTACAATCTTTGCTTTTGTGCCTCCAGCACTGCTTACAAGAAGCTTTCCTTCCTCTTCAGAGTCAATGTTTATAAGAAGTCTGCCTTTTAGGTTGTTGCCATCTAGTGCCATGGCTCCTCCCATATTAGTTTCTTCACTTGTAGTAATCAACGCTTCTAAAGAAGGATGAGAAATATCCTTAGCATCTAAAAGTGCAAGAGCGTAAGCAATGGCTATAGCATTGTCAGCACCCAGAGTAGTATCAGTTGCATATATCATATCATCTATAATTCTTAGCTTTATAGGATCTTTCTCAAAATCATGCATGATACCCTTGTTCTTCTCGCATACCATATCCATATGTCCCTGTAAAATCACTGTTGGTGCCTTTTCATAGCCTGGGGTAGCAGGCTTTTTGATTATTACATTTAAAGCTTTATCCTGGATTACCTCCAAATTTCGCTCCTTTGCAAAATTAACAAGATAGTCACTAACTTGTTTCTCATTACCTGAGCATCTTGGGATTTCAGTCAACTCCTCAAAGAACTTAAAAACATTGTTTGGGATTAAATCTTTTAATACTTTTTGCATTTGCTTCCTCCTTATAAAGATTTTGGCTGACGCCGTGTGGAATCATTTTACTATACTTCCATAAATATTTTACACCTTGAAAGCAGACTTTACCATGCTTATTTTACCAAAATTATTATATGCAAATAAATAGCATATATAAGTGTCAAACCTATATTATCATATAGATATCAGACACTATATATGCTATTGAAAATATTGATGAAGAATCTTATTATTTGCAATCTCTATTAAAATATTCATCTCTTAGGATACCCATTACATACTCATCATTGTATTTACCATCTCTAAACATTTCTTGTCTAAGCACTCCTTCTCTTACAAAACCGCATTTCTCATAGCTCTTTACCGCCCTCTCATTGAAGGAATAAACAAAAAGCTTTATTTTATTTATGTTCATTTGTTCAAAAATAAATTTTACAAGAACCTTCATGGCATCTGTACCGTAGCCCTTGCCCCAATAGTTTTTGTCACCTATAAATATTCCCACAACTGCAACACTATTTTTCCAATCAAGCTTGTTAACTCCACAACCTCCAATGTATTTGCCATCCTCAATGGTCTCAACTGCAAAGCTGTATGTGTCCTTAAAAGCTGATTGATTTTCAAACCACTTGTATTCCTCTTCAAGAGTAATTTGATAAGGAATCCCCGGCGACAAGAATTTCTTGGTTTCAGCATCATTTAAAAACTGCTGTGCCAATGGCATATCCTCTTTTTTGTAAGCTCTAAGTCTTACCTTTTCACCAGTATACATAGTATTACCTCCCGTCATATAAATTTGAATAAAAAAACTCCACTGAAATCACAATGGCTGTGACTCCGTAGAGTATTCTACGTGTAGGATATTCCCTGTACCGCTCGTAAACACTAGGTACACTCACTAGTTCCAATTATTATATCATGGGTTATAAAGGCTGTAAAGCATAAATGTATCAGGTACCACTTTCAGCCCTTTAAACTTATCATGGCTAATATTATTATGCATAAAATGATTAACTCCATACCATCACCCCAAAATATACTTATATTAATAATATATACGATAAACATTACCCATATGTTTCAGTAAAGTTACAATTATTTTACATTTATATTAGTTTATGATAGATTATGCATAATTTATCGATATCGCCTGAGCTTAATACAATAATTTATATATTATAATAACCAAAGCATTATTAAATCATATACTGTACTAGGAAGAGATAAAAAAATAATCCCTATCATATATAGCACCTAGCCACATATTAAAGTAATAAGAGGAACTCGCCTGGTATTACATAATTTATATATAGGCTGGTGTAAATATGAGTATACAGATTTATCAAAACACTCACTTTAAGGTGTATAAGTCTGAAGATGGCTTTATTATACACAATACAGACAAAGGATTTCATGATGGTCATACTCATGTACAGAAATATGATACATGTATGGTTATTATCAAGCTCTTGGTCACTAAGAAGCCTCCAAAAAGCAAAAGCAGGCACTTTCTTGAAAGTCTTCTTAGGCTATGCGACGACGAAACATACAGACAGCAAATCCAACAGATGCTGTATAGAAATTGATGCTGCCTTATATATAAAGAATAATATTACAGAGCCTACGGATTAGTCTGTGGCTCTGTAATATTATTGTCAAAAGGATTTATGGGATATTTGTAGAATCTATTATTCAAAATAGTAAGGGGGTTCTGAATAATGGAATGGTTAAATACTGCAAACTTCAATATTGAAGAAGCTACAATAAGACAGATGGCCGCTGCTATGAAAGAGGGAAGACTTAATTCAAAAACATTAGTGCTTTTATATCTAAGAAGGATAGCAGAGCTTGACAAAAGTGGTCCAAAACTTAATTCTATAATAGAAATAAATCCTGATGCCTTACATATAGCAGAAGCACTTGATAGAGAAAGAGACCTGACAGGAGCTAGAAGCGTACTTCATGGTATACCTGTAATGATAAAGGATAACATCAATACCAATGACAAGATGCATACTAGTGCAGGTTCCCTAGCTTTAGCTGAAAACTATACACCCTATGATGCTTTTTTAGTAGAAAAGCTAAGAGAGGCTGGCGCCATAATATTTGCTAAGACAAACCTTACTGAGTTTGCAAACTTTATGACAGAGAATATGGCAAATGGATACAGCTCTAGAGGCGGACAAACTCTTAACCCCTATGGGTTTGGTATATTTGATACTGGTGGTTCTAGTGCAGGCTCAAGCGTTGCAGTAGCTGCAAATCTATGTGCTGTTTCGGTAGGAACAGAAACCTCAGGCTCGATAATAAGCCCGGCTTCCAGCAATTCCATAGCAGGGATAAAGCCTACATTAGGAATGATAAGCAGAACAGGCATTATTCCATTAGCTCACAGCCAGGATACTGCCGGACCTATTGCACGTACCATAGAAGATGCTGCAATTCTGTTTGGCTTCATGCTTGGAATTGATCCTTCCGATCCTGTCACTTTCGTAAGCAAAGGGAAAACTGTTTCTGATTATACACAGTATCTTGACAAGAATGGTTTAAGCGGTACACGTATAGGGATTCCTCAATATATTTACAAGGATATGGAAGAAAATGAAAAGGAAATGATGCAGTGCTGCATAGATGAAATAAAACAGCTGGGGGCAGAGGTTGTTGAGGATAAGAATATTGATGCATATGATGAGATACACAACTATGACGTACTGACTTATGAGTTTAAGTCAGATATAAATGCCTATTTAAGCACGCTTGGAGAGAGCACAAAGGTAAAAACCTTGAAGGATATAA
The DNA here is from genome assembly GCA_049684915.1 of Lutisporaceae bacterium. Classification (GTDB taxonomy): domain Bacteria; phylum Bacillota; class Clostridia; order Lutisporales; family Lutisporaceae; genus GWB2-37-7. The sequence continues at coordinate 39,924 of JBAVGO010000163.1, forward strand.
TAGACTTCAATAACGCTCATCCTGAAGAAACCTTGAAATATGGTCAAACCATATTGGTACAGTGTGAAAAAACCAGCGGCACATTGACGGAGCCTGAGTATATACATGCAAAGCTACAAGACCTTCGACTGTCACAGACAGAAGGAATAGATTTATATATTAAGGAAAATAATCTAGATGCAATGTTGTTCCCAAGCACAGCCGGAGTCAGCATTGCAGCAAAAGCCGGCTATCCTTCGGTTACAGTACCGGCAGGTTATTGTCAGGACGGTACTCCATTTGGAATAACCTTCTCGGCAGGAGCCTTTAGTGAAGCAAAGCTTATTAAGCTGGCATATGCTTACGAACAAGCGACCAAGAAGAGGGTAGCCCCCAAATTTTAATATAGTTTAAAAATATTTGGAACCAAATCAAGGCATGTACATAGAATGGAAGTGGGAAGAGAGGTACAACCTCCATAAAATACAAAAGAACCCCCTACCATTTATTCACTCATACTAGCTCCCAAAAAAGACTCTAATTATGGAATCCCATGATTAGAGTCTTTTACATTCAAAAAACTAGTTTGCTCCACAGCACTTCTTATATTTCTTTCCACTGCCACAAGTACATGGATCGTTTCTTCCAGGTACTTTTTCCTTTATCACAGTTCCTGAAAGTCTCTGTTCTTTTGTTATCTCTTTTCTTCTATCATCGGCAAGAAGAGTATCCCACTGTGGAAGAGTATATAACCAGCTTGCTTTTGCTGCAAGCATGTTATAATAAAGCTTCTCCAAATCTATCTCAAAGCTTATGCTGCTATCTTCTTCAAGCTCCTCCAGCTTCAATGACTCCTTTAAACTGTCATTTATTCCATCTAGGAAGCCCATAAAACTTAGTGTTTCTATGCTAAATTTCTCTGCCAGCTCCTTAACGGTTCCTTCTGTTTTTTTCTCAGCGTCTGTCAGCAGCTTATCATATATTGATTTTTCAATTTTAAAATAATTCTCCCAAAACGCTTTTCTTTTCTCTTCGTTTTCCTCATTATATGCTGTATTTCTCCATGTTTCAAAAAGACTCATTGTATTCCTCCATATTATCAAAATATCGGTTTCATTATATAATATATTCTTCTAACTTTCAATACTCTATTATCTTTGTACTATATAAGTCTTGCTATCCAGACTATTATATAAGCAGCAGGTACAAGCACAGCAAAAGACAACACAGTCCCTATTATCTTAGTAAATATCATTCCTGCTACGCAGTTATTGAAATCCGCTTCGCTACATTTTCCATCCAACACATCATCAGTCATTATTGACAAATATGGATCTATAAAAATCGCCATAACTATGACTGCAAAGCCATTTATTACCGAAGCCAAGGTCAAACAAGTCGCCCTCAACTCAGGCTCAATGCTTCCAGCAAATATTGGTGACAGTGCACCTACGGTAATCAAAGTAACAGAAAACATATTAAAAAGCATAATCTTTACAGGCAGCTTTCTTAGGTTAAAAACCGAAAGTGTAGACCTAGTAGGAATCTTTATGCTTTCTCTGATGTATTTCACACCAGATTTTGAAAAGCTGTGCATAACCAGCTTTGACACTGAGCGATTTACAGAAAATGCACCGACAGCCTTGCTAAATATCCTCTGAAAGGTAGGTATAAGTATTGCCCCTACTATTGTTGCAGCTGTAGCAGTAAAAATTATCATTTCAAATATGGGCATCAACTGATCTGGATTTGGATTTTTCTCCACATATTTAGTCAGCAGTGGCACCTGAAGGGTATTTGCTGTACGTGAAGCCAACGCCAGTATATTAAACAAAGCAAACGAAACAGCAACTCTTCCCGTTCTTACACCTACTATTCTAGTAGCATAAGCAAGAGTTCCTATTAGAGTTATCACAAAGTTAAGAATCAGCACTATAACAATCTGTATTTCCATTGAAGCCTTCCCCTCATCATTTATATAACTATTTTATCATATACATAGTAATCCATATACAATATCTATACTTATTATTACAAAACCCTTAATCCATAGCAATAAACACCACCACTTAAGCGTACTTTATAATAAGTGGCTTAGGTGGTGGTATAATTTAAGATATTACAAATATCTTTTTATTCTTTCTATTATCTGTTTCCTAAACTCAGTAACTGCTGCAAAGTCCATTTGTGGAATATAGCTCTTCTCCATATCATCATGCTTTTTCTTAGCCATGTTAATTCTATTATAGGCTTCATAAAGCAACATATCCTGCATTTCCTTATCCTTGTTTATCAATTCTTCCTTTGCCATTAGCTTTTCAAGAATAATTGTTTCATCCAAATTAACAATTCTATAAGCTCTGTTCTTTAGCTTGCTATTTGTTGTAAACGCTATTCCAAGCTTCTCAACAAGCACGGTCTGTATCCTGTCAGGATTTAGCGGTTGGTGATAAAGCTCCACCTCATAGCCCCTTTGCAGATATTCTTTAGCCAGCACATTAATTATCTCACTAATACCCTTTGAATGAATTCCTTCAAAGAAATAACATTTGTAGTCATCCTTTATTAATGTATCTATATAGTCCATCAATCCATCAGGAGTTATTGCACTATCAAACAGATGTCTCTCTTTGCTTGCACTGCCTGTGCTTTCAAGATTGTCAGTCAACTCTGCCTTAAGGTTTAAAAGCAGCTTGTTAAACTTGACATTATCAACTGCTTCCTCCACTGCTATCTCTATATCGTCCTGCATTTCCTTTGCAGACATCAGATAGTGATATGAGCTGTTGAATAAGCTTTTAATTTCCTTATTGAAATTTAATATTGTATCTCTCTCAACTACAAAGCCCTCTTCATTCCAAAAGTCACCAAAGTTAAGTATTTCGTCAACTGCACCTGGGTTTTTGGGGTCTACTATGTGCGGTGCTGTTCCATCTAACAATGCCACCCCAGCCTGTTTAATTACCACTCCATCCAATGAGTTGTTATCCGATGAGCAGTGGTGTAACTCTACATCATAGCCTAGTTCTACGAATTCTCTTGCTATAGACTTCATAAAGCTGCTTTTTCCTACACCTGGACCACCTTTTATACAAAAGATCCTATTTGCTTCATCATTTTGGATAATATAATCATAAAATGAGTAGAAGCCCTTATAAGTATTGCCACCTGGAAAAACTTCTTTAACATTGCCTTGTTTTGCCATAAATAACCCTCCATTTAAAATTCATATTCATATCATATTATGAAGGCATTATTAGCAAATTGCATGTTTCATAATAAATTGAGTCTAAATATTTATCTCCCCAACTTTTCCTTTATAAGGTATATGCTCTCCATTTACTTCCATAGTCATCTCCCCCATGAGCTGATAAATGCCGTTTCAGATACATTAATTTCTTTAGCTATATTTTGCATAAGCTCTGTATTTTCAAGACTTTACACGATGCAAACAGCAGCCGTATTCTCATTAAAATCAACCTCTGTAAAGGTGTCATATGATAAAACTTATGCTCCTGTTTTCGTCAATATATTACCATTTTCTATCTTTTAAATGTGCAAAAGTATGTCTAAATATTAACAAAAAAAATTTTATTTACACCGTTGACTTTTATTGGTAGTTCTGTTAACATTAAGTTGTAGATATTTGTCGAATTATGTTGTATTACGAAAGGGGTATTATATGAAATCAACAGGAATTGTAAGAAAAGTGGACGAGCTAGGTAGGGTAGTTATACCTATAGAACTAAGGAGGACTTTAACCATTGAAGAAAAAGACTCCTTAGAAATCTATGTTGACGGAGAACATATCATCCTAAAGAAATACGAGCCAGCTTGTATATTCTGCGGAGATGCAAGAGATGTAAAACCTTATAAGGGAAAAAACATCTGTCCAGCATGTATGGATGAATTAAAGAGGTAAAATAAAAGGTTAGGATTTTTCCTAACCTTTTATTTTTTATTCAGTTACCTTTAATAAATCTTGAAGTAATTGATCTACATTAAATCCATGAACCATAGAAGCTTGTTCAAGTGATTCACCTGTAGCTCCAGGACAACTCAAGCAATGCATTCCATAGCTTCTAAATACATCAGCTGTTTGTGGAAAAGCTCTTAATATTTGAGCTATAGTCATATCCTTTGTTATTGACATTCTTAGTCCTCCTTTCATTAAACAAATAACAGGTATTATGGTTAAATATTGCAGCTTACTGCATATACTTCCTTTTTAGGAAGATTCCTATCTTCCGCAACCTTTTTAATTGCTTCCTTCTTATCCATTCCCTGTTCAATGTACATTAAAATATGTTGCTCAACGCTAATATTATGCCACTTTTTAGCCTCTTTATCAATCAAAACTTTTATGTCAATACCTTCTAAAACAATGACAAACTCACCCTTTATGTCCCGCTGTTGCAATACCGCAAAAATTTCACTTAAGGTTCCTCTTATAGTCTCTTCAAACTTTTTTGTAAGTTCTCTAGAAACCGAAGCTTTCCTATCTCCTAGATACTGCTGGAGCTCCTTAAGCGTATCTTTAATCCTATGAGGGGACTCATAGAGTATTATAGTTCTTGTTTCACTACTCAATTGCTCTAGCTTTTCTTTCTTTTCCTTTTTATTGGAAGGTAAAAACCCTTCAAAGCAAAAGCTCCTTGTAGAAATACCTGATACTATAAGTGCAGTCAGTGAAGCTGATGCCCCGGGAATAGGTACTATCTCTATTTTGTGTTCTATGCATAGTCGTACTAAATCCTCGCCTGGGTCAGAAATAGCGGGCATCCCAGCATCAGACACCAATGCTATGCTCTTTCCCTCCAGCATAATACTTACAAGTTCCTTACCCTTTGTGTACTTATTATGCTCGTGGTAGCTTACTAAGGGCTTCTTTATTTCAAAATGGTTTAGTATCTTGATACTCTGCCTAGTATCTTCAGCAGCAACAATATCAACCTCTCTAAGTATTCTAATACAGCGAAGAGTAATATCCTCCAAGTTGCCAATAGGAGTAGCACATAAATACAAGGTTCCTGCCATGTTATTTCCTCCCATATATCCTGTGAATTTCTTCTGTATACTGCCCTTTGTCATCATATATATACAGTGGTTCCATGAACTTAAGCTCAGGTTTGCCTCCCCTTACACCTTCTATCAGCATAAGATGAGGTCTTTTACCTACGCTGGAATGTACAAACCTTATCCTTTTGGGCTCTATTCCTAAAACTCTCATTTCATAAATTATATCTACAAGTCTATCTGCTCTGTGCACCATAAAAAACTTGCCACCCGACTTTAGAAGCTCCTTTGCGGATTTCAACACATCCTGTAATGTGCAGGCTATCTCAAACCTTGAAATAGCTTTATTTTCTGTTGGATTATTAATGCCACATTCCTTTTTCATGTAGGGAGGATTTGTTATAACACAGTCATATCTTGCCTTCCCTAAAGCTTCCGGTGCTTCCTTTAAGTTCATATGCAAAATACTTATGCTTTGCTCTAGTTTATTGTACTGTACATTACGCCTAGCCATATCTGCCATATCAGGTTGTATCTCCAAAGCTGTAATGCTTTTGGGTCGTTTCTTTGCATGAAGTAATATTGGTATTACGCCAGTTCCAGTTCCCATTTCCAGCACATTATCAACCATCTTAACCTCTGAAAAATCTGCAAGCAGCACTGCGTCCACCCCAAATTTAAAGGAGTCATTTTTTTGTATTAGCATATAGCCATTTTGCAAATCGTCTAAGCTTTCATCTTCTCTTATTAAATCGTCCACGTTCACACCCCATAAATGTTCTACATTTCCTATGCTTATAAAAAAAAGACCTCAAGGGTCTTTTTTTGTACTAAATTAGTCTTGTACTGGAGCATCAACTGGACAAACATTCGCACATGCTCCACACTCTATGCAAACATCAGGATCAATAACGTATTTGTCTTCTCCTGAACTAATGCAACTTACTGGGCATTCTGGTTCACAGGCACCGCAGCTTATGCAAGCTTCTGTAATTTTGTAAGCCATATGTACACCTCCTAATTGAATATAGATACATTTTAACATTAAATAATAATATTGAAAACCCTGTTTATATATATTATTACAAATTTGTCCTTAGCTATTATGATGTTAATCTTTCTCAAGCATCTTAAGATCTTCATCTTTTATAAGCTCCTCTATCGGGGCATCCATATCTCTGCCATGCTTAAGCACTACAACGTCCTTTATAGAGAAATCCTTAACTACTCTGTTATTGTTCTCTTGAAGCTCAAGTAATACTCTTACCTGTTCTTTAAGGAGGTTGTTACCAACTACCTCTCCCTTACCTTCTGGTGTATCTAATAATGAGCCTATTCTTGGCACTATCTTTCTTGCATATTCATAGGCTTCTTGTTCATATTTCAAACAGCACATCAGTCTTCCACAAATACCTGAAATCTTCGCTGGGTTTAGAGATAGACTCTGTTCTTTCGCCATCTTTATGGACACTGGAGCAAAGTCTCCAAGGAAGCTTGCACAACAAAGTGCTCTACCACAGGGTCCGATCCCACCAATCATCTTTGACTCGTCTCTTACACCTATCTGCCTTAATTCTATCCTTGTCTTGAATACAGAAGCCAAGTCCTTTACAAGCTCTCTAAAGTCTACTCTTCCGTCAGCTGTAAAGTAGAAAATAATTTTATTGTTGTCAAAGGTATATTCTACATCAATGAGCTTCATTTCTAGATTGTGCTGATGTACCTTTTGCAAACAAATAGCCAAAGCATCCTTTTCTTTATTCTTGTTCTCTTGGTATATTCTTTTATCGTCCTCTGTTGCAACCCTTATAACCATCTTAAGAGGGGCCACAATTTGATCTTCTGGAACCTCTCTGATTCCTAGAACGACTTCACCAAACTCTATGCCTCTTATAGTTTCTACTATTACGTTATCTTCTATCTTTATATCAATATCATCTGGATCAAAATAATAAATTTTGCCCGCCTTTTTAAATCTAACTCCTACAGTTTTAACCATTGTATACCTCCATAATATTCAATATCATGCTGTCAATACTGTTCTTTATGCCTACATTATGGTTTACATAGCTTATTGTACGCTTTATAGCATCAATTATTCTGTAAATCCTTTTTTCGTCCAGCACCTCTGCTTGACGTTCAATAATATCGGCATTATCCGAATTTACAAGTAACTGCTCTTCACAGCCTTGTTTAATAATCAGAATATCTCTATACCAGCTTAGCATAAAATCCAAAAATCTTACTACTTCTTCCTTTGACACCGCAAGCTCTGATGCTGCAGTTGCCAGTTCGATATAGCTTCCACCATTTAAATTACTGGCGAAATTTACGTGAAGCTTTCTCAACTTTTGAAGCTCCTGATCATTCAGCATTTCAATTGCTCTTCCTATTATACCATTTGCAGAGGTGGCTGCAAAGCTAATCTGCTCTATATCATAACTAAACTTTTCCAGAAGAAAACTTTCTATTTGCTGTTTAGCTACTTTTTTTAAATAGAAGACCTGACATCTTGAAACCACCGTTGGAAGTAATGAGTTTTGGTTCTCTGCAAGTAAAATAAAAACGGTATTTGCCGGAGGTTCTTCTAAGGTCTTTAAGAATGCATCCTGTGCATCCTGAGTCATTTTGTCTGCTTCATCTATTATCAATACCTTATAGCCATTTTCAAAGGGTTTCTTTGACACCTTAGCAATGACTTCTCTTATTTGTTTTATCTTTATAGAAGCACCACTGGGCTTTATTATATCAATATTCGGATGGTTGCCGGATTCTAGCTTTTTGCATGATGTACAGTTATCACAAGGCTTTTCAACTCCTTCACCTCTGCAGTTTAATGCCTTGGCAAATATCTCAGCAGCCATGCTTTTACCGCTTCCCCTAGACCCACTAAATATATATGCATTAGCCACTAAATCTTCTTTCACAGCTCTTTTTAAGCTGCCAGCTAACACAGACTGCCCAATAATACTATCGAAATTCATCATTTTCTCCTCTGTATTGTGTTTTAAATGTACATATCTAGAAGTAAGCCTTTTATTATTCCTATAGACTCCAATACCTTTATGTTATCTCTTTCTTCTATGAGAAACTCATGGCTCAGCTCTTCAACCTTAGAATTTACCTTGTTTACTAAGGCATATACCTTATGCCTGCCTCTCCTGTCAAATTGGCTGTGTTTTGAGTACTTAAGAGAGCCGTTAACAACCTCATCCATAAACTCAGCTACAAGCTTTTTGTATTGCTTCAACTCCTTGATATCCATGTTTTTACCAAGCTGTTCCCCTTGCTTATTTATCTCTGACATAAGCTTGTTTAGCCTGGTTTTTAAATCTGATTCTTCCTTCCTTTGCAATGAATCAGCAAAGGATGGTCTGCCTGTACCTACTTCTGTGTGTCGTTCTTCCTTTGTTAGTAATCCAGTAATAGCAGTAGAATGGCTATTTATATCGGAGATTTTCATCTTCCATCACCTAAACCTTTTCAAATCTGTCAATATCAACTACAAATATTGTAGCGCCTCCAACCATAACATCTATTGGGTAGGGTATAAACACCCCTGCCGAACCTGTAGGTGGTATAGGTGTGGTGAAGGTTTGCTTTCTACTCTTGCATACTTCTTTTATTAAACTTATTAAATCCTCTACCTTTTCCCTTTCCACGCCAATTAATAAAGTAGTATTACCCTCTCTTAAAAAGCCTCCTGTGGAAGCCAGTTTAGTTGCATTATACTTATTCTTTACGAGAACACCCATTAATTCACTAACATCTTCATCCTGTATAACAGCTATTACAAGTTTCATATATACTACCTCCTATAAATTATTAATATATGTTATGCACAATTTATCCCATGCATAACAAACTATTTCAATACACATATATACTTAAGGCTCGCATCCTTAGTTCCATTTATCTTTATACCCATATGCAAGCATTCTGATGCATAGTCCAAGATTTCTTTTGTTATCACTTCTCCTGGCATGATTATTGGTATTCCCGGAGGATACGGTATTATCAACTCACCACAGATTCTACCAACGCTTTTGCTTAGTAATATATCCTCATTTTGCTTATAAACTGCCTCCCATGGAAAAAGCTTCATTTCGGGTATTTCACTATATACATTTGAAATATACTTTAAGTCCTTGCTTTCCTTTGCCTCTACATTTTCTGCTATAGTTTTTAAGGCTTCTGCCAGCTTTTTTATTGAATACGGTTTATCACCTACAGTACAAATAGCTACTATATTATATAAATCGGCCATTTCTACCTGTAGCTTGAATTTACTTCTCAGCTGCTGCTCTGCCATAGTACCGCTAATGCCCAAATCCTTGAAATTTACTGTAAGTCTTGTAGGGTCTACATCATATATAGAACTTCTGCCAACATCCTTATTGCTAAGACAGTATAAGCCTTGTGTGCTGCTTATTTCACCTCTCAACCACTCACAGGAGTCTATTACGTTCTCCAATAATTCTTCCCCTTTTTGCTGCATTATATATCGTGCTGCATCCAATGAAGCCAAAAGTATATGTGACGGACTGGTTGTCTGAGTCAACTGCAAAAACAACTTAAGCTTATCTATATCTACTCTTTCGGATTTAACATGAAGCATAGAGCTTTGTGTCATAGAGGGTAAAGTTTTATGAGTGCTTTGTGCCACAATATCTGCACCACAATGCAGTGCAGACTTGGGTAGCCTTTTGCTAAATCCAAAATGTGCACCATGAGCTTCATCCACAAGAAGAAGCATATTGCACCTATGTACTATTGAAGCTATCTTCTCAAGGTCAGTGCAGACCCCATAAAACGTAGGATTAGTTATTACAATCGCTTTGGCATCAGGATTATCTATAATAGCTTTTTGTACAGTATCAAGAGAAATTCCTGAAGCTACTTCCAGCTTATCATCAATATCTGGACTTATATATACCGGATGCAATTTACCTAGAATCACTGCTCCCGTTACTGATCTATGACAATTGCGAGGTATAATTATCTTATCCCCGGGATTTGTAGCCGCCATTATCATTGAATAAATACCCGCGGTTGTTCCATTTACAAGAAAAAATGTATGCTCTGCTCCAAAAGCTTCTGCTGCTAACTCTTGTGCTATCATTATAGCACTCTCTGGGCAATGCAAATTGTCAATGCCAGGCACTTCAGTTACATCTAAGTTCAATAGCTCTATATCAAAATCTTGAAGACCTGCTTTTTTGAATGCATTACCACCCTTGTGCCCTGGCACATGGAAATATTCCAGCTGCTCTTCTGAGTAATCTCTTAAAGCTTTTAAAATCGGTAAATCTTTATAATTCATTGCCTCACCTATACGTTTCGTGCTATACCTTTTACGTTATGTAAATAGCACGAAATCGTTTTCCTCTGTTTATAAATCGCACAAAGCACAGAATTAGTCTAATATAAAAACTTTAATGAGATTTATATATTTACTTTGTTGATATCAAATTTGTCCTTATATTTATCAGGCTCTGTCCTGTACAGATTAGCCCCATTACAGTCAATAGCTACTATTGCAGGAAAATCTTCTACTATAAGCTCCATCAATGCCTCAGCACCCAAATCCTCATAAGCAATGACCTTTAAGGCTTTGATTACCGTAGAAATGTACGCTCCCAAGCCTCCCACTGCTGCAAAATACAAGCATTTATGACTTTTCATAGCATCTATTACTGCATCTGCTCTATCACCTTTGCCCATCATTCCCTTTAAACCTTGTTCAATTATTTGTGAGGAGTACTTATCCATTCGTCCTGAGGTCGTAGGTCCAAAAGGACCTGCGATATTGCCTGGCTTTGGTGGACATGGACCTGCATAGTATATTATCTGTCCTGTCGTATCAAATGGAAGCTTCCCATCACGTTCTAGCCCCTCAATCATCCTCTTGTGAGCTGCATCTCTTGCAGTGTATATCTTGCCTGATATCAATACTCTATCTCCTGCTTTTAGTTCCTGTATAACAACATCCTGCAAAGGTGTTGTAATCTTTTTATACATACTTCCACCTCTATAAAATTATTTCTGTATGTCTAGATGCGTGACAAGTTATGTTTACTGCCACTGGTAAACCTGCAAAGTGTGTAGGGTAATGCTCTATCCTTACACCCAAAGCTGTTGTTATACCCCCCAAACCTTGAGGTCCTATTCCTAAGTTGTTTATTTTGTTTAGCAATAAATCTTCAAGTTCTGCATAATACTCATCCTTGTTTTTTTCTGTTAAAGGTCTAAAAAGTGACTTTTTTGATAGAATCGCTGCCTTTTCCATAGTGCCTCCAATTCCAACTCCTACTATTATAGGAGGACAAGGATTAGCACCTGCTTTTTTTACTGTTTCAATTATAAAATCTATTACACCTTCCACACCATCTGATGGCTTTAACATCTTTATAGCACTCATATTCTCACTGCCAAAGCCTTTAGGCATAGCTTGAATCTTAATATTTTCACCTGGTACAACTTCATAATGTATAACCGCTGGAGTATTATCTCCTGTGTTTAGTCTAAGCAATGGATCACTTACTACAGACTTTCTTAAATAACCCTCAATATATGCTTGTCTTACCCCTTCATTAATTGCATCACTTAGGTTCTTCCCGACAACATGCACATCCTGACCCAGTTCAACAAACAGTACGCACATTCCTGTATCTTGACATATGGCAATCTCATTTTTGGCTGCCAGCTCTGCGTTTTGTATTATCCTATCCAGCATTTCCTGCCCAATTTCAGAAATCTCAATTTTTCTATAGCAATTCAGCTTTTCCAAAACATCACTGCTTAGATAATAATTGGCCCTTATAAAAAGTTCCTTAACGGCTGACTCTATAGTATCACAAAATACTTCTCTCAAAATAAACTCTCCTTACTGTTTTTGTTAATAACATTATACTATATATATCGCCATTTTTTAAAGCATTGTATTTTTTGGGTTATTAAATGGTAAAAATTTATAACAACAAACAATTGATTAAAGTAACTCAGTCTAATATAATATAAATAAGTAATACCAACATGTGAGGTGAATACATGCTAAAAGTTGATGTAGAAAGATATTTGGGTTATCTTTTTAAAGGACTAATCTACCTAATAGTAATAGTTTTAATCTATTTATCGGGAAAAATACTGTTTACATACTTTACACCTTTTATTACAGCTTTGTTTTTAGCTATGCTCATAGAACCATTAGTAAAGCTTTTCCAACGCCTAAAACTAGGACGAGGCTTTTCCGTCGTACTATCAATTATTTTATTCCTTGGCAGCTTTATAAGTCTCTCCGCCTTTGCAATAGCAAGGCTAGTGTTTGAGCTTAAAGACTTATATAACAGCCTGCCTAACTATTACAATGATGTATACAACTTGATCGATATGTTTATACAAAGAGCTACGGAGTTTTACTTACAGCTTACTCCTGGAGCTACAAACATACTAAAAGATTTCCTAGATACTACTTTTGATAAACTAAAGATAGTCGTGGGACAAATGCTCACTCAGACTCCATCCTCTACCTTCAGTTTTATTGGAAAACTTTCAGGCTTTTTACTTTATTTAATTGTAACTCTACTGGCTACCTTCTTCTTATCCAAGGATAAAGATATAATAATAGGTTTCATTTATAGACAGTTATCTCCATCATGGAAGGAAAAGGTTTTAAGTCTAAAGAAGGACTTGTTCCAAGCTTTGGCTGGATTTTTAAAAGCACAAATGATTTTGCTTAGTGTGACCTTCTTAGAATCTTATATAGGCTTAAGCATACTTGGAATCAAATACGCCTTAATTTTTGCGATTGTAATTGCCCTAGTCGATATACTTCCAATATTGGGAACAGGAAGTATATATGTTCCCGCAGCTATAATAAACGTAATATTAGGAAATTATAGGATTGCAATATCGCTACTTGTTTTATACGGTATAATAGTGGTAGTTAGATATATGATAGAGCCTAAGGTTGTAGGTGCACAGCTTGGCATTCATCCTATAGTCGCATTGGCCTCTATATTTGCAGGACTAAAGATAATGGGAGTTGCTGGTGTAATTCTAGGACCAACAATAGTAGTAGTAGTAAAAGCTTTTCAGAACGCAAGAATATTACCGAGATTTAAGTAATAGTTTAAAAAGCAGGTAAATTTAAAAAATTTACCTGCCTTTTTATTATGCCTAAAATTAAACATATTAATAAATGCAAATAAAAAAGACAGTCATTTCTGACTGTCTTTTTGTTTACCCGGCGGCGACTTACTCTCCCAGGACCCTGCGGTCCAAGTACCATCAGCACTGGAGAGCTTAACTTCTGTGTTCGGTATG
>JBAVGO010000164.1:0-1598 GCA_049684915.1 Lutisporaceae bacterium
TGCTGGAGTTGAACCGTTCTTTAATATTGCATCGCAGAACGCTTGTCTGTCAATAGCATAGCCTATAGCTTTTCTGAAGTTAGCATTACCAAGGAACTTACCTACTTCAGCTGACTTGCCTTTAACGTTAATTTGGAAGTACCACTCTGAACCTGTTGGGAAGAAGTTAGCTTTACCTTCAGCTTCGTACTTCTCAATGAAGTCTTTGCTAAGGCCAGCTAGGTCTATGTCACCAGCTTCATACATGTTAACAATTGTTTTGCTATCAGTAACTATAGTAAACTCTACTCTGTCAAGATTTATAGCATCTTTGTTCCAATAGCTTGCGTTCTTTTCAAGAACTATTGAAGCATCATGTTGCCATTCTGTTAATGTAAATGGTCCATTGTAAACAGCTTTATCAGCATCAGCTGCATAAGCTTCTTTATATTGCTCAACTAAGTCTTTTCTTGATGGCATAAATGAAAGGAAACCTGTTAAAGCTAGGAAGTACTTTGTTGGAGAATGAAGCTTTATTTCAAGAGTCTTTTCATCTAACGCTTTAACACCAACTTGTGTTGGATCAGTTATCTTTTCAGTGTTATACTCTTGACCATTAACAATGTAATAGCCTTGGAAAGCATATTCTGAAGCTGTAGCTGGAGCAAGAAGTCTTAAGTATGAATATTCAAAATCTTGAGCTGTAACCTTCTTACCATCGCTCCATTGTGCGTCTCTTAGGTGGAAAGTATAAGTTAAGCCATCTTCTGAGATTTCCCATGTTTCAGCCATACCAGGTAATACTTCACCTGCGTGAACTCTGATAAGACCTTCAAGTATAGCATTATCTATTTCTATTGAAACTTGATCTGTACCTAATTGTGGGTCAAGATTTGGTGGCTCGTTACCTGCCATTCTTAACACCTTTGGTTCAGTGCTTTCACCTGACTTGTCTTTGTCATCTGTAGTTCCGCATGCTGTTAGTGCAATGCTTAGTACCAATACTAAAGCTAGGACTAGTGCTAATGATTTTTTCATTGAAATTCCTCCCCATTTTTTATTTGGCGTATATATAAATTGAAACGCCTTCATTTTAATATTACAAGTTTAGATGGTTTTTGAGTTTGCTTATTTTTATCTTAATTTCTTGTAATAATTTGATTGCTACAACAAACTTGTAAAAAAGTTGTAACGATTTATAATTTAATTATATTTCTGATATGTGAAAATACATTGAATTATAAGTGTAAAAAGGATGAAACTTACATATATTATAGTTCAAGAAATTAGAAATTGAACCTAAATTAGCAAATGGAGAGGACATTAGATAATAGGTTTAACCATTGAGGAATCAAGTTTGTGTAGTAATTGTGAGGCGGGCTCTATAATAATGGATTGTGAATAAAAGTTTAGAAATGACATGAAGTAAGATATAGGAGCATTAAAAAGAGAGGGAGCATAAGCTCTCTCTCTTTTTAAATGGATGACACATAGGTCATCCCCTATTTTATTTTAATTACTTTTGAATGTCAACGAATACGAAGTCTGGGTCAGCACCTATGAAGTTTCTTACTATATTCTTAACGTATGGTTGAATTGCATAAGCACCGTTTCTGAAG
>JBAVGO010000165.1:0-22735 GCA_049684915.1 Lutisporaceae bacterium
GTAAACAACTATGGACCAACAGAAAACACAGTAGTAACTACAAGCTTTGTAGTAGACAAAGAATATGACAATATACCAATAGGAAAACCAATAGCGAATACACAAATATACATAATAGACAAAGAAACCAAGCTGCAACCAATAGGAGTGCCTGGAGAGCTATGTATAGCAGGGGAGAGCTTAGCGAGAGGCTATTTAAACAATCCTGAGCTAACAGCAGAGAAATTCATAGAAAATCCATTTGTAAAAGGTCAAAGACTATACAAAACAGGAGACTTGGCAAGATGGTTGCCTGATGGAAACATAGAGTTCTTAGGAAGAATAGATAAGCAAGTAAAGGTAAGAGGTTACAGAATAGAGCTAGGAGAAATAGAAAACCAGCTGCTAAGTTATAATGATATTAAAGAAGCTATAGTAATAGCAAAAGAAGATAAACAAAATAACAAATACTTGTGCGGATATATAGTAGCTGCTAGAGAAGATATAATATCAGATTTAAGAAAGCATCTAGCTAAAGAGCTTCCCGAATATATGATACCAGCATACTTCATACAATTAGACCAGCTACCATTAACAGCAAATGGAAAGATAGATATAAAAGCATTACCAGAGCCTGATGACAGCATGAGTACAGGAATAGAATATGCAGCACCAACTAATGAAATAGAAGAGAAACTTGTGGTTATATGGCAAGAAGTATTAGGCATAGAAAAAGTAGGAATAAATGATAACTTTTTCGAATTGGGAGGGCATTCCCTCAAGGCTACTAATATGCTCTCACGAATTCCAAAAGAGCTACATGCGTCGATATCTTTCAAAATGCTGTTTATGGCACCGACCATAAAAGAAATAGCTAAGATATTACAACCGATTGCAAAGAATACATACCCGGAAATAGAGGCGACGGAGGAAAAAGAATATTACCCGGCTTCCTCTGCTCAAAAGAGAATGTTTATACTGCAATCTATGAGTCCAAAGAGCATCAGCTATAATATTGCTATGCCAATACTGATAGAAGGTACATTGGACAGTGTAAAGCTGGAAGGAATACTCAATAAAATTATCGCAAGGCATGAGGTACTGCGTACTACCTTTAAATTTACAGATGGAGTGCTTCTGCAAAAAATTCATAAAGATGTTGCAATAAGAATTGCTTATACTGAAATGCGTGAAAGCGAAGTAGAAGCCTTCTTCCAACGCTTTGTGAGACCCTTTGACTTGAGCAAGCTGCCTCTAATTAGAGTAGCCTTGATAAAAATAGCTCATCAAAAACATATATTGTTACTTGATATGCATCATGCTGTTTCAGACGGTACTTCTTTAGGAATATTGATTCGGGAATTTGTGGAGCTATATGAGGGTTATGAGCTTCCAAAGCTAAAAATACAATATAGGGATTATGTGGTTTGGCAGAATAAGCTCGTAGAAAATGGCATCATTAAAAAACAGGAGGAATATTGGATCAATGAATTTACAGAACCAGCCCCAGCACTTAAAATATCTAAGGATAACTTTGGAACGGATATACCGGATAGTAAAGGCGACAGCATTTCGATGGATATAAGTGAGGAGCTTACGGCTGGCTTGAAAAATATTGCAAAGAACACAGGCAGTACACTCTATATGGTGCTACTTGCAGCATACAATGTACTTCTGCAAAAACATACGGGAATTGAGGATATTACTGTGGGAAGTCTTATTGCGGCTAGACCTCATGCTGATTTGGAAAACATAATGGGCATGTTTGTTAATACAGTTGCAATGCGCAGTTTTCCTAATATGGATAAAACTCTTACTGTATTTCTTGCCGAGGTTAGGGATAAATCCTTGAAAGCCTACGAAAATCAAGATTATCAGTTTGATGAATTGGTAAATAAATTGGGTGTTCAGCGAGATATGGCCAACAATCCTATTTTTAATACCTTGTTCGTATTACAAAACATGGATTTACCTGAAATTAAACTGTCCGGCTTAAAGGTGAAACCATACATCTATAAGAGCAATACCGCGATATTTGATATAACCCTGTCTATTATGGAGGCAAATAAGCAAATGATACTCAATTTGTCGTATCGCAGTAACTGTTTTAAGGAAGAAACCGCCTATAAGCTTATTGAAGGTTATATCAATATATTGAGACAGATGATTGAGGACATTGACATAAAAATTGGTGAAATAAATCTCTAATGCTCATGCACTGTAACAATACTAGCATAATAAAATGGCTTAAAACAGAAATGTTTTAGGTCATTTTTAGTTAATAAATTTTGTATAGTTATTATTAGGAAGCATATGATAAAATAGTATTATCCTTATAGAAATATAGATATTTATGAGAAAGGAGATAAATATTGGAAACATTGCACTCCATTGAAAGTATTGATGCTTTCATTAAAGAAAAAGGATTTTCTATGATTTACTATTCTACAGAAAGCTGTAATGTGTGTAAGGCTTTATTTCCTAAGCTAAAACAACTACTTCAGTCATACCCTAAGATAAGGTTAGCTAGAGTAGATATAGGTGAGTTAACGGAAGTAGCAGGAGCTTTTAGTATTTTTACTATACCATGTATTTTGGCGTATATGGAGGATAAGGAAATTATAAGAGAAGCACGATATATAAGCATGGATTTGCTAGAGGAAAAGATTTCAAGGTACTATAGTTTCCTTTAGCAACTTTGAAAAAACAATAGGAGGATAAGATGGCAAAGAAGACTTCAAAGTTTGAGCTAAGCAAGGAAAAAAAAGAATATATGGTTTATGCTATACAGAGTTACTTTAGAAATGAAGTGGACATTGATCTAGGTGATTTAGCTTCAACTTTAATACTAGATTTCTTTACTGAGAAGCTTGCATCGGAGTTTTATAATCAAGGTGTAGCAGATGCTCAGAAATATATAAGCGAGAAGATAGAGGATATGCTAGGTATCCAAAAAATATAGGGGGTGTAGCTATGCTTAAGATAAGAACAGGATTAATGGCATATATTAACTTATTTGTATCCAGCGTAATACCCTTCTTTATAGTGAATAGCATAATAGTAATTATTCAAATTTTATGCAATAGGTTTCTTAAGACAGCTTATTTTATAGACTATAACCAGCTTAGAGTTGTCTATATTATACCAGTATCCTTATTATTATCTTTATTGAGTTTATCAAGCTATTTATACACCACAAAGGCTATAAGGATAGAAGATAAAAAAATAGATGAAGCTCGCATAAAACATGCAATGAAAAATATGAAGTGGAAGATAAAAGAAGAAAAAGAAGATTTGATAATATTTACATCTCCTTTAAGAGTAGGGCTATTTAAGGAAAAAATGACTATTAATTTTACTGAATATGAGATATATATAACAGGACCAAGGCGATTTCTTGAGACAATGATTTCAGATGCAAAATTTCCATATGGAGCTTTTGAAATAAGCAATCCAAAAGAGGTAAATAAAATAGAAGAGAACAAATTATAATATATTAAATATATAAAGAAAACAATATAGAAAACAGTAATAGAAAGGATGAATTAGATTGGACGTTTTACAAGCGATTTTTACAAGAAGAAGTATAAGGAATTTTACAGGCGAACCTTTGAATCAAGAGGAATTAGAGACAGTACTAAAAGCAGGCTTTTTTGCTCCATCAGCACATAATATGCAGCCATGGGATTTTGTTGTTATTAAAAGCACTGAGAAATTAGAACATATTGCACGGATTCATCCCTATGCTAATATATTATCACAGGCTGGATGTGCAATTATAGTATGTGGAGATACAGAAAAACAAAACCTGGAAGGCTTTCTTATAGAGGACTGCTCCGCTGCCATACAAAACATACTACTCGCTGCTCATGGTATCGGACTGGGTGCTGTGTGGAGCGGTATATACCCATTACCTGAACTAATACAGCTTATTAAAGATACTATTAAACTACCTGATACAATAATACCTGTCGGTATGGTAATAATAGGTCACAAGTCCCAAGATAGTGAGCCTTCAGACAGATATGATTCAGAAAAGATTCACTATGATCAGTGGTAAATAGAAATACATATAGAGGGGGATTCTCGATTGGATAAAGAAATGATGAGCATGTGCGGTACATATTGTAAAGAGTGCGAGTGGAGAGAACAGACTAATTGTCCTGGCTGTCAAAAATCACAGGGTAAAATGTTTTGGGGAGAGTGTCAGGTAGCAAAATGCTCTATAGAAAAGGGACATAATCATTGCGGTCACTGTTCTGAGCTTCCTTGTGATACTCTACAATCTGCCTTTGATAATCCTGAGCATGGAGATAATGGTGAGCGCTTAAGCAACCTAAAGACCTGGGCAGAAGGAAAATATACCTACTTAAGCTTAACACCTAAAAAATAGTATTACTACTTGGGGGTCGGTATATGAAAAAGGTAATGAAGTGGGTATTTGTTATAATAATTCTTGTCGCTCTTGCATTCTCAATATTTCTTGTGATTACACAAAAAGGCAAGGACTTACTTAACAAAGATGCATTTATTCAAGAACTCAATGTGCGAGGTTATAAGCTACAAGAAGTAAAAATGATTGCTGAAGATAATAGAGATTTTGGAGTATCTAGACAGTATATATTGACAGATAGAGCAACATTTAATGTATATGAATTTTCTAGCCCTGATGTAGCAAAGCTTGCAGCATCAAATATTAGTGCAAGCGGATCTAGTATTAAGACATCAAATATGGTCATGTATATAAGCTGGAGTGACCATCCACATTATTATTGCAGTGGAAATCTAATCGTTTTATATTGTGGTAGAGATTCAAAGGTGCTGTTTAATATGCGAAGCATAATGGGCAAACAGACCGCTGGAGCTAAGTGGTATGAGATTATTTTTTCACGTGGAGGAAGATAAGTATAAATAAAAAGATTGGTAGCATAGCGCTTTTATAACGCTATGCTATTTTTATGTTAAATTTTTGTAAAATGAATTGACTTGTATAGCTATTTTATATACTATATGAGTATAAACGCATATAGTAATGCATAGGGGGTGTTAATTTGAATATAATCAGTATTATGAAGGCTTTAGGCGATGAAACAAGGCTAAGAATACTAAATTTACTAAACAAGGATGAGCTTTGTGTATGTGAAGTTGAACATCTGTTAAATATAAACCAATCTAATGCATCAAGACATTTAAATAAGCTGTCAAACTCAGGTTTAGTAAAGTACAGAAAGAATGCTTTATATGTTTACTACATGATAAACAATGATGCTTTAGTACAATTTCCTTTTTTACGAATGCTTCTTGGGGTTGAAACAGCAAAAATACCTCAGTGCAGAGAGGATGTAAGTATGCTTTGTAATTACAAAGCAAATGGACTAACCTGTGAGGATCTAAAGAATGGAAAAGTATGTTTTAAAGATATTAAGGAGGAATAGAAAATGAGTAATGGTAAGGATATTAAGAAAAAGGATAATGACAGTATAGGCTTTTTTTCAAAGTATCTGACAGTATGGGTAGCAATTTGCATAATTGCCGGAGTTACTATAGGTCAGGTGCTTCCAATAATACCCCTGACTCTTAGTAAATTTGAATACGCCGAAGTATCAATACCTGTAGCAATACTCATATGGTTAATGATATATCCAATGATGCTTAAAATTGATTTTTCCAGCATTTTAAATGCTACTAAGAAGCCAAAAGGTTTAATAGTAACATGTGTGACTAACTGGTTAATAAAGCCTTTTACTATGTATGCAATAGCCGCATTTTTCTTCTTTGTAGTATTCAAAGCATTGATTCCTGCTGAGTTAGCTAAGGACTATTTAGCTGGAGCAGTCCTGTTAGGTGCAGCTCCATGTACAGCAATGGTTTTTGTATGGAGTCATCTTACAAAAGGAGATCCTGCTTATACATTAGTACAGGTTGCAGTAAACGATTTGATATTATTAGTGGCTTTTACTCCAATAGTAGCATTTTTACTTGGTGTATCTGATGTTTTTGTGCCTTATAATACACTGTTTTTATCAGTAATATTATTTGTTGTAATCCCACTAATAGGCGGGTTTGTATCGAGAAAATATGTAATAAGGAGCAGAGGTAAAGAATACTTTGACAATGTATTTTTGAAGAAGTTTGACAACATAACTGTAATAGGTTTATTACTTACTCTTATAATAATATTTTCATTCCAAGGAGAGATTATTCTCAATAATCCATTGCATATTGCACTTATAGCAATACCTTTGACAATTCAAACCTTCTTAATATTTTTCATTTCCTATGGATGGGCAAAGGTGTGGAAGCTCAAGCATGAAATAGCAGCACCAGCAGGAATGATAGGTGCCAGCAACTTCTTTGAGCTTGCTGTAGCTGTAGCTATTTCGCTATTTGGATTAGAATCAGGAGCAGCTTTGGCTACAGTAGTAGGAGTGCTTGTTGAGGTTCCTGTTATGTTAGCATTAGTAAAAATAGCAAACAATACAAGACATTGGTTCCCAGAAAATTAATGATAAGGAGAATAATATGAGAATAGCAGTAATAGCAGATATTCATAGTAACATTTTTTCATTAAATGAAGTTTTATTGGACATCGATAACAAAGATATAGATTTAGTTGTATGTTTGGGAGATTTAGTTGGTTATTCAACATTCCCCAATGAGGTTATAGATGCAATAAGAGAAAATCGCATATTAACTATTAAAGGTAACTATGATGAAGCAGTAGGTGAGGAGCTTATGGTTTGCGGTTGTGATTATCCAGATCCTAAAGAAGCTGAAAATGCAGCAATATCATTAAATTGGACTATAGATGAAACACGAGAGGACAATAAGGAATATTTAAAGAGCCTTCCAACTGAAGCTAAATTTAACTTTGAAGGGAAGACTATTAAGTTTGTTCATGGAAGTCCTAGAAAAATAAATGAGTATCTTAAAGAGAATTCAAAGGAAGCTGACGAAGTAATGTCCGATTTTGAAGAAGATATACTGGTTTGTGGTCATACTCATAAGCCTTACTATAAGATGTATGACAATAAAATGCTGGTAAATGCAGGCAGTGTAGGTAAACCGAAAACAGGAGTTCCTAAACCAAACTATGTTGTTATTGAAGTTAATGGAATAAATACAAGTGTTGAAATATGTGAAGTTGAATATGCTTTTGAAATGACTGCGAAGGCTATTGAGGACGCTGGTCTGCCAAAGCAATTTGCAGAAATTATCAGGACGGGAAAAGCATAAAAACTATTAAATATTATATTGCCAAATACGTACTTCCATAATATAATTATATATATGAATATATGTTCATATGATTAGGAGGTGTAGTATGACTGATTCTAAATTATATGCTGATAGCTGTACTTGTACTATTATTCACGAGGAAATAATAAATAAGGTTAGGGTACAGATGCCACAAGAGGAGATATTATACGATTTAGCCGAGCTTTTTAAGGTTTTTGGAGATACTACTAGAATAAAAATTATATGTGCTCTATTTGAATCAGAAATGTGTGTATGTGATATAGCAGCATTGCTAAATATGAATCAATCTGCAATTTCGCATCAGCTTAGAGTTCTAAAGCAAGCACGGTTAGTTAAGCATAGAAAAGCTGGAAAGGTTGTTTATTACTCTCTAGATGATGAACACATAAAGCAAATTTTTGACTTAGGATTAATTCATATTAAAGAATAATTTATTTTTATATGAGGGGGTACATCATGGATATATCAGCTAAAACATTTAAAGTTGCTTATATATTAGAAGGTCTTGGCTGAGCAAACTGTGCCAGTAAGATAGAAACTGGCATAAAATCCCTGGATGGGGTTAAGGAAGCTTCAATTAATTTTGTATCAAAGAAGCTAAAAATAGAAATATATGAAAATTATGATAAAGATTATATACTTCAACAGGTAACTAAAATTGTAAGTAAAATTGAAGCTAATGTAGTGTTGAAAGAGGAAACTAAGATAAAGAGTACCGAGGAAGAACAGCACCATGACAAAGCGGACAGGTCAGAGCTTATTAAGCTTTGTATAGGAGCTTTTCTTTTTGGAGTTGCCACAATTTTTAAGCTTCCTAATGTATTAGAATTAATTATTTTCGGATTAGCTTATATATTTGTAGGTACAGAGGTTTTGATAAAATCTATAAAAAATATTATAAGAGGTCAGATTTTTGATGAAAACTTTCTTATGAGTATAGCAACTATCGGAGCTTTTGCTATTGGAGAATACCCTGAAGGTGTTGCAGTTATGCTGTTCTACCAATTAGGTGAGCTGTTCCAAGATATTGCAGTCAATCGCTCAAGGAAATCTATAAAAGCATTAATGGACATTAGACCTGACTATGCAAACTTAAAGTATGGTAACGATATAATGAGAGTATCACCAGAGGAGGTGGAAATAGGCAGCATCATAATAGTAAAACCAGGTGAACGAGTACCTCTAGATGGACGAGTAGTAGATGGACGCTCTATGGTTGATACTACAGCACTTACAGGTGAGTCATTGCCTAGAGATATAGAAGCAGGGGATGAAATTCTTTCTGGCTTTGTTAACATAAATGGAATACTTACTATAGAAGTAACAAAGATTTTCGGGGAATCTACAGTAGCTAAAATACTGGATTTAGTAGAAAACGCAAGCAGTAAGAAAGCTCCTACAGAGAATTTTATCACTAAGTTTGCAAGATATTATACACCTATAGTTGTATTTGTTGCACTTGGCTTAGCTGTGATACCGCCTCTTGTAGTGCAAGGTGCCTTATTTACTGATTGGATTTATAGAGCTCTTATATTCTTAGTTGTATCTTGTCCTTGTGCTTTGGTTATATCAATACCTCTTGGATTTTTTGGAGGTATCGGGGGAGCATCAAAACATGGGATACTTATAAAAGGAAGCAATTATCTTGAAGCTTTGAACAATGTTGATATAGTTGTGTTTGATAAAACAGGGACACTTACTAAGGGCGTATTTAAGGTCACTGAAATTAAAACTATTGCTGATGTAAATGAAGAGGAATTGTTAGAGTATGCAGCTTATGCAGAGAGCTATTCAAATCACCCTATTGGTTTGTCTATACTTAAGGCATATGGAAAAAATATTGATAATAGCATAATACAAGATTATAAAGAGATTTCAGGTCATGGAACCATGGTAACAATAGATGGTCACAATGTGTTGGCAGGAAATAGCAAGCTAATGGTTTCAGAGGATATAGCATTTATCATACCTGACTCAAGCTCAATAGGTACTATTGTACATGTAGCATTTGATAAAAAATATTTAGGATATTTGGTAATATCTGATGAGGTAAAAGAAGACAGTAAGCAAGCAATTATAGACTTGAAGAATATTGGCATAAGTAAAATAGTTATGCTTACAGGAGATGCAAAGGCTGTAGGAAATAAGGTAGGGGAAATATTAGGCATTGATATAGTATATGCTGAATTATTACCTGATCAGAAGGTGCAAAAGCTAGAAGAGATAGTACAGCAAAAAACTACAAAGGGTAAGCTAATGTTTGTCGGTGATGGTATAAACGATGCACCTGTATTGGCTAGAGCTGATATAGGAGTAGCAATGGGCGGCTTGGGCTCTGATGCGGCTATAGAAGCTGCAGATGTAGTTATAATGACTGATGAGCCATCTAAGCTAATTAGTGCGATAAAGATAGCTCATAGAACACGAAACATTGTATGGCAAAATATAATATTTGCTTTTGCTGTCAAGGCAGTTGTATTAATACTAGGTGCAGGAGGCTTGGCAACAATGTGGGAAGCTGTATTTGCAGATGTAGGGGTAGCTTTTATAGCTGTATTAAATGCAATGCGAGTTATGAATGTAAAGGATATATAGAATAAACCGAGATTAATATCTCGGTTTATTCTTCTAGGGAGAAGTAGTATTTCGTATCTTGTATTGGTATTTTAATACCTTTTATAATGATTTTAGCAGCTGTCATATATTTATCCTTTGATACAATGCCTATACTTACAAGCTTATCATCTATGTAAACCTTTTTTGTAAGCTGTGACTCAAATCCGTGATGTCCGCTTTCTTCTACTATTTGCTTTCCAACCTCTAACACTTCATCCTCCTTATATATTATAGGAGCATTAATTTTTGATATTGTGGTAGAAATCAGCTCAACCTTTTTGTTTGACTTGGTACTAAAGAGATCAAAGATAATGGAATTCTTGGTTGTATTAGCGTGAATATATATGTGATAATCAGTATTATTTATAAACTTGAGATCCTGTACACCCCAGCTTACAGCGGCATCTCGGCTAAGTGGGACATAAGGTACAGTTAGACTATGATTGTAACGCTCCAACACCTGCAAATCAGCAAGCAATACTGCATTATATAGTGTAGTAGATACCTGGCATATTCCCCCACCAATTCCTGTATCTACTTTACCATTAATATATACACCAGCTTCCTTAAAGCCTCTTTCTGTAGTTCTTTGCCCTACAGCTTCATTAAAGGAAAAGGTATCACCTGGAGCCAGCACGGTACCTTCAATAATTGAGGCTGCCAGTCGTATATTTGATGATCTTGGAAGGTTACCTCCATCAAATTTAGTCATATAGCTTGATATCTTTTCTCTTACACCCTGTTTTCCCAACTGCTCTGCTGTAATCTTCGGAGCTACAAGTGTTGTTTTCAGTCTTACAGAACTATGCCTTTTATCTGCACGTAGTTCATTGTATAGAGCTTCCTTATCAAACATATAGCCATTCTCTTCTTTTATAATCTCAATCTTTCCATTATTATAAGTATACTTTGCATCCTTGGGCGGATTAAGCTTTGAATCACTAAAAATCTGTAAAGCGGACATAAACTTTTTTTTATCAAGTATAAATTTTAGTGTATGTTTATAACCAGTGTTTTCTATACTTTTATATTTCCATATTCGCACAAACATATTATCTTCTGTATTAAAAATGGCTTCTAAATCTTTGGTTATTATAGCTTTGTCTGCATAATAGCCTAGTTGTTCATACCTAAAGCTTTGAGCTTGATATAGACCCTTGTCATCATTAAATATAATGGTTATTTCCTTATTTAGCTGCTCATGCTCTATAATAGTAAGAAGCTTTTCCGCTTCTGCCAAGGTTTTATTTCCTATATGTATTTCATTAATATATAGGTTATTTGGCAGGTATTGCTGCATTTTTTGTGTAAGCCTTATAGTGTAATTTTTAATAGGGATAAATATGGCGATAAGTAATAGTATGGAGAGGACTATAATGCCATAGCGTGCTATAAAATGTTTCACATAAATCCTCCTTAATAAAATCTGTATTTATAAAATTGTATTCTGGTTTGTCTTATTTTAGAATTAATAAAATATAGGTATTAGAGATAAGCTGTAAAATCATGCGGATTTTGGTGTTATTTATATATAGAAATCATTGATTTATTAAGGAGGTTTATAAATAGAAAAAGAGAACACAATAAAGTAAAGAAATTTTTAAATATTATTGACAATAGATAATAATAGTATTAATATTTATATATACCCATATACGTATATATGCATTGGAAGCTTGAGGTAATATATTTGTTCAGGGGAAGTGATTAAATGGAAAAGCTTTTAAATACATTTAAGGTATTATCAGATGAAACACGTATTAGACTATTGGTTATGTTATATCATAAAAAGCTGTGTGTGTGTGAGCTTTATGGAGTATTGGAAGAGTCGCAGCCAAAGGTTTCTAAGCACTTAGCAAAGCTGAGAGATATGGGATTTGTAAAAGACGAAAGACAAGAACAGTTCATTTATTATTATCTAAATAAGGATAACAAAGTATTAAATACAGTTTTGCAAGAAATAGTCGCTAATATTGAAAATTATCCTACTCTAATAAATGACTTAAAGCAGCTTGAGGGTGTGGAGAAGTTTACAGAGACATGCAAAACAAAATAATTATTAACAAATTTAGGAAGGTGATTTTGTGAGTTTTATAGTTCAAATATTCAGCTGGTTAAATGAACAACTACTAAAGATGACTTGGCTCTCAGAGCTTGTGAGATTATTAGTAGAAAAGGTGTTTGGCTTATCAATGCAAACTAGACTAGGTGGCAGCATACACTTTTTCATATATGATACAATAAAGATTTTTATACTTTTATCAGCCCTTATATTTATGATATCCTATATACAAAGCTATTTTCCTCCAGAAAGAACTAAGAAGCTGCTGGGAGGAATTAAGGGTATAAAAGGAAATATTCTAGGAGCGTTATTAGGTACAATTACACCATTTTGCAGCTGTTCTAGTATTCCGATTTTTATTGGCTTTACATCGGCTGGATTACCCTTGGGAGTAACGTTTTCATTCTTAATATCATCACCACTAGTTGATTTAGCATCAATGTTGATACTAACATCATTCTTCGGGATAAAAATAGCAATAGCTTATGTAGTTGTTGGCTTGATATTAGCCGTAGCTGGTGGAACTATAATTGATAAGCTAGGACTAGAAAAGTATGTTGAAGGCTATGTTAAAGAAATAGAGAATGTAGATTTAGAACCTGTTGAAATGACACGCAAAGATAGGCTTTCATATTCCAAAGATCAGGTTAAAGATATTATTAAGAAGGTATGGCTTTATGTTCTAATTGGTGTCGGTATTGGAGCAGCAATACACAATTGGATTCCTCAAAGTGTAGTAGAAAATGTTATAGGAGTTAATAATCCATTTGCGGTTATATTAGCAACTGCCATAGGAATACCAATGTATGCAGATATATTTGGCACTATCCCCATTGCAGAAGCACTATTCGCAAAGGGAGTTGGAGTAGGTACTGTTTTATCCTTCATGATGGCTGTAACAGCATTATCTCTACCATCTATGATTTTACTAAGCAAGGTGGTAAAGCCAAAGCTGTTAGGTATATTTATTTCAATAGTAGCAATTGGTATTCTAATAATAGGGTACTTATTTAATGCAATCTCATTTATATTAATTTAAAAACAGGAGGATTATTATGGAAATCAAAATTTTAGGTAGCGGTTGTATAAACTGCAAAAAACTTTATGCAAATGCAGAGGACGCAGTAAAAGAGCTGGGAATCGAGGCTAAGATAACAAAGGTAGAAGACTTCAAGGAAATTACGAAATATGGAATAATGAGAACACCAGCAGTAGTTATTGATGAAAAGGTCAAGGCTTTTGGCAAGATATCTACAGTAGAGGAAATAAAGAAGTTTATTCAAGAATAGGTTAAGCCTATTCTTTTTTTTTACTTATTTGAGGTATAATATAATAAATATATGTTTAGAACGGAGTTGCATTGATATGTATATTTTTGAATACAGACAAAAGGAAATAGAATACTTAAAAAGCAAGGATAAGAGGCTTGGTGCTGCCATTGACAGGATAGGGATTATAGAACGTGAAATTATACCAGATACATTTATTGCATTGATTTCTAGTGTTGTAGGACAGCAAATTTCAAGCAAGGCTGCTGATACTGTGTGGAAGAGATTGCTTGAATTAGTTGGCAGTATTACCCCGGAAAGCTTAGAGAAAACAGATATAGCAAAAATACAAGCTTGTGGTATGTCCCTTCGTAAAGCTGGATATATAAAAGGAATTGCAGAGTCTGCTATATCTGGAGAAGTTGATTTTAAAATGCTCCATACTATGACAGATGAAGAGATAATTAAGAAGCTTTCTTCACTTCACGGGGTAGGAGAATGGACTGCTGAAATGCTGCTTATTTTTTCTTTGAATCGGCTTAATGTTGTAAGTTTTAAGGATTTAGCAATACGCAGAGGAATGATGAATCTGTATGGATTAAAAGAACTGCCGAAGGAAAAGTTTAAGAGGTATAAGAAGAGATATTCACCTTATGGGTCGGTTGCATCTTTGTATTTGTGGGCTTTGTCTGTGGAGTAGGGTAACTGATTGAAAAGTAAATGTTATCCTAAATTAGACTGCAAATAAAATAGGCTCTACGGTTTTCATTACTATCAATCTCCCCGTAAGTTTGAATTTTACTATAAACGATAAGCTATATTCACAAAGGCATCAGAGTATACTGATGCCTTTGTGGGTTAAGCAGAAGCAAATACTGCTTTTAAATCAATTTCTAAGTCTGGAAAAATTGACACTTTTATTTTATCTTCGTCTGTGTACATTTCGGGTCTTCCATATCTGCCACTAGACTGTAATAGAAATACGCTCACAAGCTTCAGGTCAGGTTCTAATACCCAATATTCTTTAACTCCTGATATTTCATATTTATTAAATTTAGTTACTTTATCTATTTTACCTGTAGATGGAGAAATAATTTCTACTATCATATCAGGAGAACCTTTACAGCCCTTTTCATCAAGCTTAGAGCTATCACAAACAATAGTAATATCTGGCTCAACAACATTTTTAATATCACTATCATTTTTTTCAATATCAAGTCTTACACAGAAAGGGGCATGATAAACTCTACATGACTTGCCTTGCAAATAGTTTGCAAACTGTCTATGCAGTTCACCAGAGATTTCTTGATGAATTCTTGAAGGTGCAGCCTGCATATATGGCACGCTTTCAAGTATCTCCCATCTTTCATCTTCATTCCAGGTCAAGTAATCAGCATATGAATATTTTTGTTCTTGTTTTGGTAATGGCATAGAATCACTCCTCCATGTTCTTTAATATAGAAATGCGATTAATATAAAATTGTAAAACATTAGTATTTCACTATTTTTTATTATATTCTATTATGCACTGCTCACAATGCATAATAGAATTCATATGATTGTCTCCATAAAAAAATTTTTCCCAGTATTATTATAACAAATTCGGATAAATGGGTGATTGCTTTTGTAATTATATAATGTCACTAATTACAGATTATCATTATATTGTGTAACATTCAATATTCGGTTTTATTGATAATCCTTGAGAAGTATTGAATTTACAAGTGCAGCTTTGTATTTGTGGGCTTTGGGTGTTTTTGCATTATTATTATGTTTAAAAATTATGGGAATTTTGGTATTATATATATAGTAAAAGTATTGCTGATAAGGTGAGACACCAGATACTTATATAAGGGATTTATATGATATCAACGTCGTTAGTGCACACCCAAATAGGATTTATCACGACATTGGTGTCCGTTAGTGGGGTAGTTCGGTGACAGCTATACCTAGTACAAAATGGAGGTTCGCATGAACAGATGTTTTTATCATTATTGTAGTTTAGATACATTTATAGCCATCATTTCAAATAAAAGTTTAAGATTATGTGACTTAAGTAAAACAAATGATTATATGGAACGAAAATGGATACTTAATATTTTAGAAGATTCACTTATTAAAGCATTTGAGAAAAATGAAATTTCTATTAATCTGAAAGAGGATTATTGGTATGATAAGGGAATACACCATCATCTTGCATTTATCCTTGATATGCTTAAACATTATGTTGAGCGTTCAAGTTATATTACGTGTTTTTCAAGAAATGGAGATTTATTAAGTCAGTGGAGGGCATATGGTGATGATGGGAAAGGGGTTTCGATTGGATTTAATTCAAAGTTAATTTCTAAAGCTATAAGCAGGAAGAATAAAGTTTATTTTGAAGATGTTCTTTATGAATTAGATGAGCAGGAAGACGAAATAGAATTTGCTGTTCAAAATGCAATTAACTATATGAAAAACATGTTTGAAAGTGACAAGGATAGAGTGAGCGATGATTTTAATGAGTATTTTGTTGAAGAATTTGATGCCTTCTGTGAAGTTGTTTGTGATGATTTAGCAGAGATCAGTTGCTACATGAAAAATCCGTCATTTAAAGAAGAAGATGAAGTACGAATTATATATTCTCCGTATATGACTATAGAAGTTTCTGACAGTGACTTGAAAGAAATTTTTACTCAGAAAAAAAGATTTAATAACTACGATTTGAATCCACTTAACTATTTTGCTAGAGATAATCAGATAATTGGGTATGTTGATTTAACGTTTGATAAGTTACTTATCAAAGATATTATTACAGAAATTAATATTGGACCTAGCTCGCGAATAACCGAAGAAGATATTTTCTTCTTGTTGAGTAAATATGGTTATAATGCACGTAATATTCGTTTAAATAATTCAAAATCATCATATAGATTAAAGTGATGAGTAGGATATTCAGTGCAGTGTCCCGGTATAGTCGTCGTATAATAATGCACTCCCGTTATTTGCAGGAGACTGTTAGCTGCAATAGCATAAATAGTTAGCTAAAGCTGTAATATTGAGTGCTATAAGCACACCCCCTTCGCCGGCTGAAGCAGCCAAAAGGATATCTGCCAGCCACCGAAGTTAACACAAAAATAGATTTATAATATAGCAAAATAAAAATAGTAATTAACTATTTTTATTGCTGATTGTGATTTGACAATCATGGGTGGTTATCCAGTTATTGACCTAGTAAAGAGTCAAATGGTGCCAGGTTTAATAGATAGACAGCTATTTGCATACATTATTCGATACCTGTCTATCTGTCGTGTGTAGTACATTAATGTATAAGAAGGGATATTTACCTTATGGGTCTATTGCATCTTTGTATTGGTGGGTTTTTTCCGTGGAATAGGGTTGAGGCGTGATGTAATGAAGGAGGTTGAACATCTCTTTAGCTTTTTGCGAGCGAAGAGGTGTTTTTATATGACTATAATTATATTTAAAAATTATGGGAATTTTGGTATTATATATATAGTAAAAGGTTTGTTTACGTAATGAGATACTAGATACTTATATAAGGTGTTTATACGACATTAGCCGATAGTGAAGTAGTTACCCGAAATTTCCACTTTCAAGTCCCTACTCAACCAAAAGTCGGTGTTTAAGGTGGGATGAATCGGGTAATTTTTTTGCATGAAAAAAGACCCCTAAAATCAATTGGAGATCTTATAGTTTAATAATTACGTTCCAGACTAAGTGGAAATTAATCTATTGTTATTCTTAATATACCCTTTTACTATATCATTATACATGTCTTTAAAAGGGTATTCTTTGCTAACTTTTCTTTTTTTAAATTTATGAATTCTTTGGCTTTCTATCTCTGCTACTTCATTAACTATAAAACTAAAGAACTCATTGAATCTCCAGTAAGTAGTTTTAAACCCAATTTTTATTATTGTTGGTTTACTAAGATTTGTTTTGTTTCTTTCATTGAATTTTCTTACATAATTATCACTTACTATACTAAATAATGCTATTGGTAAGACTAATATTACGACTAGAATATTAATTGAATATCTAAAATAATGATAAGCATCTAGTTTAATATCTGTTTGTGAAATCTTTATTAAAATAGATAGATAGAAAAATGCTACTATAGTAATCAAATTTATTAATAATATTAATTTTATATTCATGATTTCCTCCTATATACTATGCTGTCATATTTGGAATATTTCTTTTTAGTATACCTGTATATTCAAATATATATGCACATATTAAAACAAATAGCAGTATAAAAAGTGATTCCAAATGGAAATTTTTAATTTTTATGAAAGTACTCATTTTTCCTATAAAACATAAACTTGAGCCAATATAGCAAGCATATCCTAAAATACCTAAAAAAAGAAAAATTGAAAATAGTGACGAAAAAACAAAAAAAACTATAGAAATAATAAACTGAATTAAATTTTTCTCAGAGGTTAATAGAAATATTAGATAATCAGAGCCAATTGTTATTGTTATTATAACCATTGTTAAGCAAAGTTCTTTGAAATTAGAGTAATTAAATAAAGTTACTAAATAACCCAAGAATAAACATATAAATCTTATTACTGCGTACACTATTGTATTTCGTGATTCTTTAGCCATTTTGACACCTCGTACAAGCTATTATGGCTAGATTATACCAAATTATAGTGTTAATGTAAAGATTTATTATATTTAAAAAGGTCTTATATGATTTTCTTGATAATTTATTATATAGTATCTAATTCATATTGTGATACTTTTGAAAATCTTTATTTAATTTGTAAGCTACATTACACATTAATTATCCCCGCAAAACACATACTCTACCATAACATAACTTGTAAGACAAGTAAATATAGTAGATGTTATAATATAGTAGATGGCGAATGTTTTCGGACTTTCATATTTCTCATATGGGAACTTCGGGTAAAAATGCACTATCAATATTCCTTCTTGGAGTTCTACGAACTTAGCCGATCTGGAACATCGTGAATACGGAACGTTTTACGACATTCACCACACAATGTATTTGATAGTGTGGAATAATAAGAAAAAGGATATGTGACAGCCACCGAAGTTAACACGAAAATAGATTTATAATATAGCAAAATCAGCGGCAGTAGTTAACTACTTTCATTGCTGGTTGTGATTCGACAATCATGGGTGGTTATCCAGTTATTGACCTAGTAAAGAGTCAAATGGTGCCACACACGACAGATAGACAGTTATTTGTATACATTATCTGATACCTGCCTATCTGTCGTGTGTGGTACATTAATGTATAAGAAGAGATATTCATATTGCATCTTTGTATTTGTG
The DNA here is from genome assembly GCA_049684915.1 of Lutisporaceae bacterium. Taxonomy (GTDB): domain Bacteria; phylum Bacillota; class Clostridia; order Lutisporales; family Lutisporaceae; genus GWB2-37-7. The sequence continues at coordinate 18,499 of JBAVGO010000165.1, forward strand.
AGCTTTGTCTGTGGAATAGGGTTGAGGCGTTATGTAATGAAGGAGGTTAAACACTTTTTTAGCTTTTTGCGAGCAAAGGGGTGTTTTTTATATAACTATAATTGTGTTTAAAAATTATGGGAATTTTGGTATTATATATATAGTAAAAGGTTTGTTTACGTAATGAGATACTAGATACTTATATAAGGTGTTTATACGACATTAGTGTCGTTAGTAGAGTAATTTTAATACATTCGCCACACGAGGTATTTGGTAGTGTGGAATAATAATATAATAAAATAATATTGATTATATGGAGGAGAATTCAAAAGTGAAATTGGGTGTAAACGAACTTAAGAAATACTTATCCGAGAAATGCGAAAAAGAGCTTAAGGAAGAGATAATTGAGTTGTTTAAGATAAGCAAAGAAGCAAAAGAATACTTTGCAATAAAAATACTACCGAATGCTGAGAACGAATTGCTTGATAAGTACAAAGAGATAGTAAGAAAAGAGTTTTTTCCTGAACGTGGTGCAAAATTCCCGAGTTATTCAGTTCTGAAGAAGGCAGTCAGTGATTTTGGCAAGGTGGCACGAGATTCTACTTCATTGGCTGATTTAATGCTATTCTATGTAGAACAAGGCGTTGAATTCACAAATACATATGGAAACATAGATGAAACTTTTTATAACAATATTGCAAGAATGTATGAAAGAGCAATTGATTTGATAGTAAAAGAGAGTTTGGAAGACAAACTTGAAAGAAGATGTCAAGAAGTAATGGCAGATAGCAGCGGTATTGGCTGGGGATTTGAAGAAGTAATGGCAGAATTATTTTATAGCAATTTTGATGTAGACGATTAAGCATGGCTATGGGGTTCGGTTCAGTGGCGTCACGAGTGTGGAACGTTATATGTAATAGTAGGTAATTCCGCCACGTCCTGCCGCGGAGTTAGATAATTATACGAATTGGAGGGAATATTATGTATTGTCCGATATGTAAATCTGAATACAGGGAAGGCTTTGAGCTTTGTTCAACATGTAATTGCTCGCTAGTAGAGGAATTACATGTTGAACAAGTAAAAGAACTTCTGAACGAGCATATGGTTTTTCTCATAAATGCGAGAGATGCATACGAGGCTGATATGCTTGAATCACTTATGAATTCAAACAGCATCGAAGTAACGAGAAAATATCGTGAAGCAGGCAGTTACCTAAATGTATATATGGGGAACACTGTTCTTGGAGTTGATATATATGTACTTGAAGATGATTATGAAGTTGCGAAGGAACTGATTGATACAGAACAGGAAGATGGGGTGGAAGAGAAAGATACAGAGTATGTTGAAGAAGAGATGCGTTTCAAGAAAGAAGCAATAATAATTAATAAAAGAAGATCAATGAAAGCTTGGATAATCTTGTTATTTTTTGTACCAGGAATTTTTATTCCAATATTAATTTCAATTATAACATTGATAGTTAGAATATTAAGGTGAGTTTTGCTAAAGGTCGCATAAATCAAATGGTGCCAGGCACGACAGATAGACAGTTATTTTATTAATACTTTACATTAACATTTATTTGAAAGGATGATAATGATGAAAAGACTATCAATGATAATTATTGTTCTTCTCATAGTTATCTCATCTGTTGGATGCAATTCAAAAATAAATTCAATATCCTCAGAACAGCAAAAGGCTGTCAATAATTGTATAGAGTATATTCGGAACTCTTCTATGGAATGGAAAGACCATATCGATACGAAAGTTATAAATATCAAAAACGCAAAGGATATTACTTGGAGATATATACAATACGAAGATGCACCGATAGAAAAAGATGAAATAGATACTACTGATTGGGTCATAACAATAGGAGATACTTCAGACCATGCTTATGCAACTTTAGTTTGTGATAGTAGCACCTGCAAAGTAATAGGATATATGCTTATGAAATAATAATGATATGTGCCAGCCACCCAAAGTTAATGAATTGTTCAGTGAAGTATTAGAGGGATTAGAATTAATCGGGAGTGCTAGTAATAAAGTTCCTGATGTACAATTATACCAATAGAATGTATTATTTATGTTATATAATTAAAATACGCAATATATATCGCACTAAACAATTTACATTTATAAAATAGTGAGATGTATTTTCCGCTGTTTATTAAATTAGAGGTGAAATGTTTGAAAAAAAGAGTTGTTTTTATAGTGGTTTTATCACTATTATTTCTTATAACAGCATGTACAAAAAATACCCAAAGCAATGAGCCTTTAAGTAATAATAATGAAAATAATCAGAAAGACATATTTTCACTTATTCCAGATGGTTGGCATATACTTGAAAGAGTTGAGGGAGAACCTACAAAAGCAGAGGCTGATTTAAACAATGATAGTATAAATGATATAGCAATCGTAATAGAAGAGACTAATAAATCCTTAGATATAGCTCCAAAGAGAGCGTTATTAGTAGCTTTTGGAAATAAAAATAACGCATATACATTATCAGCAATCACCGAAAAGGCAATATTGAAGGCTGATGAGGGGGGCGTTTGGGGTGATCCTTTAGAAGGAATATCTGTAGATCGAGGCTCATTTTTGATATCCTTTTATGGTGGTAGTAACTGGAGATGGTATAGTACATACAGATTTAGGTTTCAAGATAATGATTGGTACCTTATAGGAGCAACACTTGGCTCATATTTTACTGGTAATACAACAAAAGAGAATGCTGATGAGGAAGATTACAACTTACTTACAGGTGATTATATAAAGAAGAAAGCTGATGAAAAAGGCAATATCCAGACAACAAAAGGCAACAGAGGAATAAAAGAGCTCTTAAAGCTTAAAGACTTTGTTGCAAATTCAGAAGAACTGCAATTTTAATGATATGTGCCAGCCAGCGGAGTTATCCAGTTATCGACCTAGTATTAATCAGTCCTATAGGCTGTTAAGTGATAGGTAAATGAACTGAAGGAGTTATATAAGGAACAATTAGGTGCAAAGGTACAAGTAGTTAAGTACAAGTAGATAGTATATATGTTTCATAGGGTTAGGAATATATATTTTAGGTATGTTTTTATACATTCTTTATTTTAAAGTGTTTACTTTTAGTGTCTAGAAAATCATACTTATTATGAAGGCTATTTATATTTTACGTTGATTGGAGGGCTACACATATGAATATCATTTTTGATTTAGGAAAAGCAAATGATATTGATGAATTAGAACAGCTTTATAACGATTTGAATGACCATTTGGCAAAAGGAGTAAACTATCCTGGATGGAAAAAGGGTATATATCCTGTTAGACAAAATGCGATTGATGGAATAAAACATGGTAATCTCTATGTAGCAAAGTATAATGGGAAAATCGTTGGTTCTGTTATTTTAAGTCATGTACCTGAAACTGCATATTATAAAGCTAAATGGGAATTTGAGTCTGACTATTCAGATGTTTTTGTTATATATACATTTGTGGTACATCCTAATTTTATGAAATGTGGTGTAGGCAAATCATTAATGGACTTTTCTATTGAACACAGTATTAAGTCACAAGCTAAATCAATTAGGTTGGATGTTTATGAAGGTAATATCCCTGCAATTAGGCTGTATGAAAAATGTGGTTTTAAATATATTGATACAGTTGACTTGGGACTTGGAAACTACGGGTTGAATTGGTTTAAACTATATGAAAAATTACTATGAGATAGTAAAGCAAATTACACCAGTTTATTAAATAGAAGTAGTATAAATTATATTCACCTCTTCAGCTTTTGTAAAACGGAGGGGTGTTTTTATATAACCATAATTATGTTTAAGAATTAAGGAAGTTTTGGTATTATGTATATAGTACAAGTTTTAGTTATATAAGATGCTTATACGATATTAGTTGCGTAGTTCTCTGAAATGCGAACGAGAAGGTGTGTCCATCCTTAGACGCGATGTTATAGAATGACTTCGAAATTTCTCTTATTTTTAAGCTAGTTCAACTGATTACTTTGAGCTCTTAAGAATGTTGTCCTTTGTAGTTTAGAATTTATTGGTCTGGAGGTATTTGAGATTGAGGAATAAAATAGAAATTTTAATTAATAATTTAAAAGCAAGAAATATTGACGCTTATTATTTTGATGATATTCAACAATCCATTAATAGGTTACTTGAGCTTATACCGAATCATTGCAGTGTTGGTATCGGAAATTCTCAGACACTGATAAAAATGAATATATCAAAATTACTATTTGATAGAGGAAACATTG